>JABUTE010000279.1 GCA_021443825.1 Bacillota bacterium | reverse complement strand
CGAAGTGGTCTACTGCAGCCAGTGCCATACCCAGCTGAGCAGAGAGCAGAAGACCATCGGAATGCTCGAGCATGCCTGGGATCGCGGCACCGTAACAAAGGCGGCGACCTATAAAGAGACTGGCGAAAAGCTGTTCACCTGCACCGTATGCCAGGCTGCCAGAACCGTCGAGATCCCCAAAAAGGTGATGGACGATGATGACGATGATACCGGCAGCAGCGGCGGTCATGGCTCCTCCGGAGAAAACAGCGGAGCTACCGCTCCCGCACCCGGCGAAACGGCCAATGCCCAGCCCCAGACCGGAGAGGATCCTGCCGAAGCCTTTAGCGACGTCGACCCCGAGGCCTGGTATCACGAAGCCGTAAGCTATGTGACCCGGGAAGGCCTGATGGAAGGCTACAGCGAAACCTCCTTCGGCCCCAATAACGAGCTGACCCGCGCCCAGCTGATCACCATCCTCTGGCGCGAGGCCGGAAAGCCTGCCGCAGAAACGGAGAAAACCTTTACCGACGTGCCCGAGGGCACCTGGTACAGCGAGGCCGTTTGCTGGGCAGCCTCTGTGGGCATCACCGAAGGCTACGGCAACGGCACCTTCGGCGTATCCGACGGCATCACCCGCGAGCAGCTGGCCACCATGCTCTACCGCTTTGAGCAGAAGGTAAACGGCGGCGGCTTTAAGGGTGCCTGGATGTTCCTGCTCAGCTTCAAGGATGCCGATCAGCTCAGTGAATATGCCGATGAGGCGATGCACTGGTGCGTCATGAACGGCATCATCAACGGCAAGGGCGACGGCATTCTGGATCCCAAGGGCAAGGCCACCCGCGCCCAAGTCGCGCAGATGCTGATGAACTATCTGGCAAAGTAAGAAATAAGAAAACCTTTTGAGGGGCAGCACATTTGCTGCCCCTTTTTTCGTGACTTTTTCCTGCCTGCAAGGCAAATAAAAAAGGAGCCCTGAAAAGGACTCCTTTTTTCGACCCGTTCGGATCGGTCATTACATTCTGTTGCTGCTGTTGAGCACGTTGCGGATCTTGTGGGATACCATTGCCTGAATGGCGGTGCGGCCTGCACCGATGTACTTTCTGGGATCGAAATCCTCAGGATGGTCGATGATATACTTGCGAACCTCTGCCGTCATGGCAAGGCGCAGGTCGGTATCAATGTTGACCTTGCAGACGCCGTGCTTTACGGCTTCTAAGATCATTTCTTCGGGAACGCCCTGGGCGCCGGGGATCTGGCCGCCGAACTGATTGCAGCGGTCGACGAATTCCTTCAATACGCTGGAGGCGCCGTGCAGAACCAGCGGGGTCTGGGGAATCAGCTCATGGATCTGCTTCAGACGCTCAAAATCAAGATAGGGAGTTCCCTTGAACTTGTAAGCGCCGTGGCTGGTGCCGATGGCGATGGCAAGAGAGTCGACGCCGGTCTTTTCGACGAATTCGGCAGCCTCTTCGGGAACGGTGAAGGTGGCAGAAGCGGAATCGACCTTGACGGCATCCTCGATGCCGGCCAGCTTGCCCAGCTCTGCTTCGACGACGACACCGCGGTCGTGGGCATATTTTACTACCTCGCTGGTGATGCGGATGTTTTCGGCCAGCTCGTGCTTTGAGCCGTCGATCATAACAGAGGTAAAGCCGTCATCAACGCACTGCTTGCAGATGGCGAAATCTTCGCCGTGGTCCAGGTGAAGGGCGATGTCGATGTCGCTGTCTAAAACAGCGGCTTCTACCAGCTTCTTCAGATAGACGGGGCGTGCATATTTTCTTGCACCGGCAGAGACCTGCAGGATCAGAGGCGAACGCTCTGCCTGCGCGGCATCTACGATGCCCTGGATGATCTCCATGTTATTGACATTAAAAGCGCCGATGGCGTAGTCCTGATTCAGGGCCTTGGCAAACATTTCGGTTGTTGTTACGAGTGCCATATTTCCTCCTGTGAAATGTGATGAAAAAACGATTGAAAGGGAGATCCCTTGATCAACTAACGGGTAATGCGATTGACGATCTCTTCCGGTGTGGCCCCCATGGGAATCTCGAAGGTGCCGCTCTGCAGGCGGGTATCCTTCTTCATGGAGGTGACCGTGGTCAGAAAGACCTGCCGGTCGTCGATCAGACCGCATTCCACCAGAATATCGGCGATCTTGCTGCCGGTAGCACCGGACGGGATCACTACCTTGATCATCTCGCCGGTGGGTGCAGGCGCTTCGCTGCCCTGCTGAGAGTCGCTGCCCTCAGGCTGCGGATCGGCCGGCTCCGTTGCTTCGGCCGGATCGGTCTGCAGCGTCTCCGGAGCGCTGTTTAGGGTCTCGTCTACCTCGCCGCGGGTCAGATCCACATCGGAAAAATCCACCTTGCCGATGCCCGTGGACTGCTGCTCCTGCTTTTGCGAGGCGTAGGCCGGGTAATCCATGATCAGATCCACCCGGGTGAAAATGATCAACGCAGTGGCCGCCAGGATCAGCAGCGCAACGACGATATCGTTGATGTTATAAAACAGATCCTTGATTTTACTGATCATCGTTTATTCCTCTCGCCCCCTGTTCTTCATATTGCGGTCGATGTCGCGGGCGGCATCCTTTTTCGCGATGTCGGCGCGCTTATCGAACAGCTTCTTGCCCCGTGCAACGGCCAGCTCCAGCTTTGCCCTGCCTCGCCGGTCGATGTAGAGCTGCACCGGGATCAGGGTCAGCCCCTTGACGGTGACGGCCTGCTCCATCTTGCGGATCTCCACCTTGTTTAAAAGCAGCTTTTTCGGCCGCAGCGGGTCGGAATTGTAGCGGTTGCCCTGCTCGTAGGGGCTGATATGCATGTTGTGGACCCAGACCTCACCCTTTTCGATCTTCGCATAAGAATCCTTCAGGTTGACGCCGCCGCCGCGCACCGATTTGATCTCGCAGCCGGTAAGCACCAGACCTGCCTCGTAGGTCTCCTCGAAGAAATAGTCGTGGCGGGCCTTTTTATTGTTTGCGATCAGCTTTTGCCGGTCCATTATTCTAAGCCTCCGATCCGGCTGAAGGGAAACAGGCGAAATACCGCCTTGCCCATGACGGTCTTCTGGTCGACCATGCCCACCAGGGCGCTGCGGCTGTCGGCGCTGTTCTGCCGGTTGTCGCCCATCACGAAGAGCATGCCCTCGGGCACCGTGACCGCATCCATGTCGCCTAAGGTGTAGCCGTCTTTCGTATAAGGTTCATCAAGAGCCTCTCCGTTGATATAGGTGACGCCGTCGAAAATAGAGACGGTGTCGCCGGGAAGTCCGATGATGCGCTTGATCAGGTTCTTGTTCTTTCCCGTTTCGGTTGTCATTTCGCTGGAGAATACGATGATGTCGCCCCGCTCCGGCTCTCCGAACAGGCGGTAGGCCTGGCGGCTGACGAACAGATAATCGTTCTGGTGCAGGGTATTCTCCATGGAATGCTGCTTTACGATGATGGGTTTTAAAAAGGTAAGAATGAGCATGGCGCAGACAACGGAGAGTCCGATGTCTTTGATCCATTCCTTCATTTCTTCTGAAAGCTTCATAGATTCCTCCTGTGATGGAACATGCAGCCGGTCTTTGGGCAAAAGGCTATAAGACCTGCTTTGCAAATAATTCTTTCTGAATGGCCTGCCAGCTTGCAGGCAGAGGGCATTCCACGGTCTTGCCGTTGAGATAGTCCAAAGGTGCCGGGGCATCGACGAATTCTACCCGCGCCGCATGAAGCAGCTGGGTCGTCACCGAAGAAGACGCGCCGGGAACCGTATAGGCTCTGCCGCCGTATTTGGTGTCGCCCAGAAGGGGATGGTCGATGCTGGCCAGATGGGCGCGGATCTGATGGCTTCTGCCGGTGACCAGCTCCACCTCGGTCAGGGTATAGCGGCCGTTGGAATAGACGGGCCGGGCAACGGTCTCGATATATTTGCCGTCTTTCGCGCTTTCGGGCACCACGATGCCACGGTTTTTGACTTCGTCTTTGATGAGCCGGCTCTGCAGACGCACTTCCTTTTCCAGTCTGCCGTGCACCACGGTCAGATAGAATTTTTTAATGGAGCAGCCTGCTTTGGCATCCTCGGAGGATTCGGGGGCTTCCTTCAGCATGGCCGACAGGATCCGCAGGGCCCGGGCATTCTTTCCGAAAATGACCAGACCGGTGGTGTTGCGGTCCAGGCGGTGAACAGGGCTTGGAACGAAGCTTTTTTCCAGGCGGGGCACATAGGCGCCGGTTTCGATCAGATAGTCGGTCACCTGATTGGCCAGGGTCTCCTTTTTTTCGCTCTTGTCGCCGTGCACCAGCAGGCCGAAGGGCTTTGATACAATGATCAGGTTGTCGTCTTCGTACAGAACGGTAAACTGCCGCTTTGCTGTATGATGGCGCTTTTTTTCGGTAAACTGGGCCAGGTCGGCCTCTGCGGCAAAAATGGAGAGAACATCGCCCTCCTTCAGCAGTGTATCTTCTTTTGCACGCTTGCCGTTGACCTTGATATCCTTGCGGATCAGCTTATAGATAAACGAGAGGGGCGCTTTGGGCAGGTATTTGCGAAGAAACCGGTCCAGGCGCTGCTCTGCGTCGTTTCGTTCGATCGTAATTTCTTTCATACGTAATTGATTTTACCATAAGTGGAACGGAAATAGATGGGGATTCCGTAAAGAAAACAGAGTTATTATACCACTCTTTTTCGCAAATGGGAACAGAAGCCCTTCTTTCGGCAGGGGTGCAAAGCTTGACAGCAAAAGAAAATGACTGTAGAATACTTTAGTATTTCTATATTCTGTCCAATTTGTATTTTCACAGGAGGTGAAATGTCCTAATGGACGCGGGAAGTAGTATATCCGTTGTTCCCCGATATTTGCTTTTGATCGGGCTGCTTCTGATCGGCGGCGCGTATTTTGCCGCAGCGGAAACAGCATTCGCATCCGTAAATCGCATCCGAATGATCTCCGATGCCGACGACGGCAGCAGAAAAGCAAAAAAAGTTCTCTATGTTCTCGATCATTTCGACAAAGCTCTGACCACTCTGCTGATCGGCAATAATGTGATGCATATTGCCACCTCTTCGGCAGCGACCTTGCTGGCCTCAAAGCTTTGGGGCAATTCTGCCGTTACGGCAACGACCTTCGTAACGTCGTTCGTCGTTTTCATTCTTGCCGAAATGATTCCCAAATCCTATGCAAAGGCCTGCAACGAGAAACTGGCGCCAAGGCTTGCCGGTTCTCTTGTATTTCTCATGCGTATTCTCAGCCCGGTCTGCTTCTTTTTCTCCGGCATCAGCTCTGTGGTCTCGGCCATGGACGGCTCCAACCCCCAGGAGGAGCAGACGGTCACTGAAGAGGAGCTCTTCGATGTGATCGAAAACATCGATGCACAAGACGACATCGACGAGGATACCACCGAGCTGGTACAGTCTGCGCTGGAATTTACCGAGACAACCGCCGCCGATATTCTGGTGCCCTGGGATAAGGTCCAGGTCATCACCGACGAAATGACCGAGGCGCAGATCGTTGCGCTGATCCGCACCAATACCCGGTTTTCCAGATTTCCCTATGTTTACGGCGGTTCCGTAAAGGGCATTCTGCAGGTGCGTAAATACCTGAAGGAGCTGCTGTCCGGCAATACCCGCATCCGGGTAAAGGATCTTCTCGATAAGCCTGTCTATATCTATCCCGACATGCCCATCGATGAGCTTCTCGATTACCTGAGCAGCCGCAAGGCTCACATGGGCATCGTGCGCAGCGACAGCGGGCAGATCCTGGGCATCCTTACGGTCGAAGATATTCTGGAGGAGCTGGTCGGCGAGATCTACGACGAAGAAGAGAACGGGGGTGACGTATAATGCTGCCCTATATCACCATCATCCTTTTGATCGCCCTCTCGGCCCTGTTTTCGGGCTCTGAGATCGCTTATGCCTCCAGCAGCGAGATCAAGCTGCGCAAAGCCATGGAGGAACGGCCTACCTTTGCAGCAAAAAAGGCCTATGCCATCTTTACTGCATACGATGATGCCCTGATCTCCATTCTCATCGGCAATAACCTGGTCAACATCGGTTCCTCAGCCATTGCCACGGTCATCGCCCTGTCTTTGATGGGCGACGACGGTGCTTATGCAGCCACGGCCGTTATGACCGTTCTGATCATCGTATTCGGCGAGATCTCTCCCAAGATCCTGGCCTCCCGAAGACCGGAGCGCTTTGCTCTTGCTGTCGCCGTTCCCATCTATCTCATCACCCTGATCACCAAGCCTTTGGTATGGCTGGTCAGCGGACTGCTGAAGCTGCTTTCCCGCATCTGGAAGGGCAGCACCACCGAAGACATCGTTACCGAAGACGATCTGGAGACCATGCTCGACACCGCCGAAGACGAAGGCTCCGTCGAGCAGGAGACGCTGGACCTGCTGCAGAGCGCCCTTGATTTTGACGACTGCCTGGCCTACGAGATCATCACCCCCCGGGTGGATATGGTCTGCGTCAACATCGATGACGACGAAGAAAAGATCCGCAATGTGGTGCTCGACAGCCCCTTCTCAAGGATCCCCGTATACAAAGAGACCCCCGACCACATTCTCGGCTTTGTGCTGACGACCCAGTGCTACCGCCGCATGCTGGAGGATGGCCCCCTGGAGATCGAAAGCCTGATGATGGCCCCCCGGTTCGTTCACAAGACCATGCCCATCTCCGATGTGCTTGAGATCATGAAAAAAGAAAAGTGCCACCTAGTCATCGTCACCGACGAATACGGCGGCACCATGGGCATGCTCACCATGGAAGACGTTATGGAGCAGCTGGTCGGTGAGATCTGGGACGAAAAAGACGACATCGAGCAGGAGCTGGTCGAGCTTCCCGGCGATCGCTTCGAGGTAGACGGCGGCATGCGCATCTCCGATTTCTTTGATGAGATGGATATCGACGACCGCGACTTTGAAGACGACAACGCCACCATGGGCGGCTGGGCCGTCGAAATGCTGGAGGGCTACCCCCTGCCCGGCGATAAGTTCGATTACAAGAACATCACCCTGACCGTCAACGAGGTGGAGGGCATGCGTGTCACCAGCCTGCTGGCAAAGGTCAACGAGGATGATCCGCAGCAGGAGGAGGAATGATCGCTGATAGGCGATGCATTCCTGTAATTGAAGATCTCTGATCCTATATTGAAGTAAAATAAGGCTCCCCCGCCGGAACGGAATTCCGGCAGGGGAGCTTTTGCATTTGTTCGTTTTCGTATTCGCTTCGGTGCGGTCTAATACTTGCCTCTGTTGTATTTGATCTTCATGCCGGCATAGGCGTCGATGAGCACATCGGCCAGGGCATCGCCGGTCTCTTTTTTGGTCATGTCGGCGATCTTCTGATTGGTCGCCTCCATTCTGTTGAAGACCCCGCTTTTCAGCATCTGCTTATCAGCCTCCAGGATCAGCTGACGGCCCTTGCCGCAGACGGCATCCTGATAGCGCTCGATGCGGGTGCCGGTCACATCGAAATGCGGCTCTGCGGCAGCGCCCAGAATGCGGCTTGCCCAGCAGAAGTTTTCGGTGGAGGGGGTGTTTTCTACCTTGCTCATGTAATCGGGCATTTTGGAAACATGGGCATACAGGGGCGCCATGGCATCCAGCAGGGTAACGCCGAAGGCGATCCATTCGATGGCCTTCAGCGCATCCGGCATGTAGCCGCGGATCTGGCAGATGGCCGTAACATTGGTGTTGGGGCAGGCGATGGTGCGGTACCGGGGATCGCCGTTCTTTGCGTAGGCATCCCAGGGGGAGCCCTGCATATAAGTCGACAGGATGTATTTGAAATCCTCGGGGGTGATCTTCTTTTCGGGAACCCATGCCCAGGGAATATCATCGCTTTCGGGGGTATACAGGGCATCTTCGCCCAGCCACTTGACGGTGGTGGGGCAGAGGGCCCTTGCCATGGCCCAGGCGCGAGGGGTGTTGAACTGATGATCTCTGTCGGTGTGGGATCCGAAGACCCAACGGGGGTTCAGGTTTCCGTCGGTGTTCAGATCCAGATAATTGTCTTCGATGAAGCTCTTCAGATCGGCAGAGCACATGTGATCCTTCCGCTCTCCCAAAGCATCCGCAAGATCGAAGGAATCGATGCCCAGCTGGTTGGGCATGATAACGACGCAATCATCGGGCACCCGCTTTGCCATCCAGTGATGACCGCCGATGGTCTCAAACCACCAGACCTCGTTTTCGTCGTTGAAGGCGATGCCGTTGCGCTCGTAGGTGCCGTATTGCTCCAGCAGGGCGCCCAGGCGCTTTACGCCATCTCTTGCGCTGCGGATATAGGGAAGCACCAGAAGCAGCAGGTCTTCTTCACCGATGCCGCCGGGCACATCCTTTTCCCCTCTCTTTGAGGCCTTCTTGTAGACCACCATAGGGTCGGCCGCCTGCACTCTGGGGTTGGTGGTGATGGTTTCGGTGGCCGTCATTCCCACATTGGCCTCGTTGATGCCGTGGGCGCCCCAGAAACCGTCGGCAGGGTCTACATTGCGGGCTGCCGTGTAGGCCATGGGATCATCGGGCAGCTGCAGCGTCAGGTGGCTTGCCACCGTCTTATAGGTGCGGGGCTGCTTGTCGGGATGCATCACCACCAGCTGCTTGGCGTGGAAGCGCCAGTCTTCGGTCCGAGCGATCATGGTCGAACCGTCGTGAGTCGCCTTTTTTCCTGCGAGAATCGTTGTACAGGGCATGTTGTTACCTCCGCGTGAAACGCTAATCGACCAGTCTGGTCTTGCCCAGATCGGCCTTCTTGTAATAGATGACGAGGATCAGTCCGGCCATTGCCCAGCCCACCGGATAGGCGTAGGTGACAGGCAGAATGTTTCCGGGGAAGATCCTGGAAAAGACGAACAGATAGACCTGACGGAACACGACGCCGCCGCCCAGCATGGCGAACATGGGGATCTTGGCATTGCCGGCACCGCGCAGGGCTGCAGCGATGGTCTGATAGATCGCCATCAGGAAGTAGACGGGAACGATATGTCTTAAGAAATAGGTTCCGTAGTGAATGATCTCGGGGTTGCTGTTAAAGATATTGGAAAGGGTGGGTGCCGCCAGCATGACCAGCGCGCCGGCACCGATGCAAAAGCCGATGGACATATACAGGGTAACGACGACGCTGCGCTTTGCCCGTTCGGTCTGGCCTTTGCCCAGGTTCTGCCCGGTAAAGGTGGAAAGGGCCGTGGCCAGGGTCTGGATGGGCAGCTGCAGGAACTGACCGACCTTGGTATAAGCCGTCCAGCCGCCCATGACGCTTCCGCCGAAGGCATTGATATACGACTGCACGAACAGGTTGGAGAAGGAGGTGATGGTCATCTGGATGGCGGAAGGAATGCCGACCCGGATGATCTTTTTTAAGATCTGCTTATCGATGGCCAGTTTTTTGGGGATCAGCTTGATGCAGGCATCGGAGCGGAGCAGGGTGATGAGCACCAGCACCATGGAAAGGGTCTGGGCTGCCGTGGTCGCCCATGCAACACCGGCAACGCCCCAGTTGAACTTGATGACGAACAGCAGATCGAGAATGATGTTGGTGACACACGATACCAGAAGAAAATAGAAGGGTCTGGAGGAATCGCCCACAGCTCTTAATACCCCGGCCCCCATGTTGTAGAGGGCGGGAGGGATCATTGCCGCATAGAGGATCAGCAGATAGGTTCTGGCATCTGCATAGATCTCGTCGGGAACGTTCATAAACTTCAGAAGCGTGGGGAGCAGCAGGCAGCCGGTGATGCTCAGGATCAGCCCGAGAACGGCACCGGCAACGATGGTGGTATGCACCGCCTTGCTGACGTTGTCGTATTGCTTTGCTCCGTAGTATTGGGAAATAACGATGCCTGCGCCGCTGCCGAGTCCCATGGCGAAGGCGATCATCATGTTCAGAGCAGGGCCGACGGTTCCGACGGCCGAGAAGGCCGCATCGGATGCAAAGTTGCCGACGACCCAGGTGTCGACCGTGTTATAAAGGATCTGAAAGAGATTTCCCACCAGAAGGGGAATGGAAAAGGACAGAATATGCCTGGATATGCTGCCTTCTGTCATATCCACATCGTACTTTTTTTTACCGATTAGTTTTGCCATGAAATACACCTTTTTCATACTTTAATAATAAACCGCTACAATTATACTCCTAATCGCACCAAAAATAAAAGAATTCAGTCCCCTGAGAAAATTTTGTAATGTTTACTGAATAATGCTATAATAAATTTATTATTCGTATATGAATTATCTTCAGGAGGTAACCGTATGAAGTATAACAACGAACTGTACGTCGAGCATCTGCAGGGCATGGTACAGTGCCCCACCGTATCCAATGTCGATCCCGAAAAGATTCCCGTAGAAGAATTCTTCAAGCTGCACGGCTATCTGGAAAAGGCATATCCGCTGGTCCACAAGAACCTGGAAAAGGAAGTCATCGGCAAGGCTGCTCTGGTATTCCACTGGAAGGGCACCGGCAAGTCCGGAAAGCTGCCTGTTCTGCTCTGCGCTCATCAGGACGTCGTTCCCGAAGGCGACTGGAACGCCTGGAAATTCCCGCCCTTCTCCGGTCATGTTGACGAAGAGGGCATCATGTGGGGTCGCGGCACCACCGACTGCAAGTGCACCATGCAGGCCGAGCTGGATGCGGTAGAAGCTCTGCTGGCAGAAGGCTACACTCCCGACATGGATGTTTACATGGCCTTCGGCTATAACGAAGAGATCATGGGCGGACCCGGTGCTGCCTGCCAGTATGTTCACGATGCCTTCGCTGAAAGAGGCATCCGCTTCGGTCTGGTTCTGGACGAGGGCGGCGGCGT
>JABUTE010000068.1 GCA_021443825.1 Bacillota bacterium | reverse complement strand
TCGATAGAGAAATCGGACTTTTCGTTCCGTTCTTATGCCTACGGCTTGGAGCTGGAAGGCGTTTTCACCAGAAAGCACTATGCTAAGAGCCCGCTTTTCAGCAGGCTGGGAGGATCTTATGTTCGGCAGACCCATGCATACCGGTAAAAGGGGCTCCGTTATCGTCGACGCAGCCATCTGCCTTCCTCTGTTTATCATCGCCGTAGCGCTGCTTCTGCTGCTGATCGTTCAGACGGGACGGGAAGAAACGGTGACCCGCTGTATGGTAAAAAGCGCCATTGCCGCAGCAGATGCTGCGGCGCTGACCCAAAAGGACGAGTCGTTTTTCATCTGCGGCAACCTTGCCTTTCGAGCGGCTTTTCAGCTGCAGCTGACGCAGGAGTGGGGCAGTGATACGGATTTCGTCGGGATCCCCCGGATGTATACGGGCATCGACGGATTTCCGGTATCGGTGCATACGGCTGCCGATGATGTGGCTGTGGTGCGGGTCGGTGTAAAAAGCAGCTTTCCTTCGTTTGCCGGGTTTTTCGGCAGCGCGGAGGGCTGCCGCACCGTCGTCTTTAAGCCTTTTACCGGCGAATCCCAGAAGACTTCGTTCAAAGACGATCACATCGTTTATGTGTTTCCCAAATACGGCGCCCGTTATCACGGAGCAGGCTGCTCTGTCATGCAGGATGGCTGCGTCGAAACGGTTCTGACGGCAGCTCTGAAAAAACGGCTGTCTGCCTGCAAAAACTGCCATCCCCAAAATCAGTCCATCGGTTCTCTGGTCTATCTCTTTCAGCAGACCAGCGGAACCTATCATAAAAAAGACTGCGCCTCGATCACCAAAGCATATAGCTCCATGATGAAAAGCGAAGCGCTGAAGGCCGGGTATACCCCCTGCCGGATCTGCGGAGGAGGAGATTAATATGGAACCATCTGTTTACAATATCGAAGAAACGACGCTGCCGCTGTATATTCAGCAGACGGTAAAAGAGGGCTGCTGCCCTGCGCTGCTGCCCTGCGCTCTGTGCAGCAGCGAAGGCTCGCTTCTGGTGTCGCCCCGTACGGAGGGGCTGATCCGCCTGGATCAGCTGCTGTCAAAGCCCTCGGATCGCATTCTGTCGGGCTATAAAGAGCTCCTTTGCGCCGTGCAGGGCATTCTGCAGGCAGCCATCTGCTGCCGAAGCTGGTTCATTCCGGACCGGTTCATTTCTTTGCAGGCAGAGGATATCTACTTTGCAAAAGACCGCACCTGCGCAAGAGTTCTTCTCAAGCCGCAGCAGGAGACCTTTGAAAACCGCCTTCTGCAGCTTCTGGAAGATCTGGCGGGGCAGTGTCCCCAGACCGATGCTCCGGTGCTGCTGGAAAGGCTCCGGGAGCAGGGGCCTTCCTTGTTGAGCGATCACGGGCAGCTGCACCGTGCCTGCGGCCGCTGGGCAGAGGAGCTTCGGCGGTGATCGTCGTTTAAGACCGGGGCAAGCATCCGGATAGAGAATAATAGTGTCTTTTCATTGAATATTCACAGGTAAAGTTGTATAATCAGACTATCTTTGTATACAATTAGACCTGGAGGACAACTATGGACGATTACATCAGAAAGCAGTATTCGGCTATTTTAAAGTCGGAACTTATTAAAGCACTGGGCTGTACGGAGCCTATTGCCGTTGCATATGCAGCAGCTAAGGCTCGCAGCATTTTAGGCGCAATGCCGGAGTCCTGTGTGGTACGCTGCAGCGGAAACATCGTAAAGAATGTAAAGGGTGTTACCGTTCCCAATTCCGACGGAATGAAGGGAATCAGCACCGCAACGGTACTGGGCATCGTAGGCGGCGATGCAGACAGCGAGCTCTCTGTTCTGCAGTCTGTAAAGCCGGAAGATATCAAAAAGACACAGGAGCTTCTTGCTACCGATTTCTGCAAGGCTGAGCTGGCAGAGGGCGTTGAAAATCTTTACATCGATGTCGTTGTAAAGAAGGGGGAAGAAAGCGCCGAGGTCCTTTTAAAGGACAGACACACCAATATCATCAAGATCGTAAAGAACGGCGAGGTCATCTTTGAAAAGAACGACGAGATGAGCAAGGCTGCCGGTGAATTCGTCATCGACAAATCCACGCTGAATGTAAAGGATATCATCGAGTATGCCGAAACGGCACCCCTGTCCGAGTTCGAAGAGCTGGTCCTCACTCAGGTCGAATGCAATATGGCTATCGCAAAGGAAGGTCTTACCAAGCCTTACGGCACCAATGTAGGACAGACCCTCCTTGCCTTTGCCGAAACTCCTTCCGTTGAGATCAAGGCGAGAGCCTATGCCGCAGCCGGCAGCGATGCCAGAATGAGCGGCTGCCCCCTGCCTGTCGTGATCAATTCCGGCAGCGGAAACCAGGGCATTACCGTTTCCATGCCCATCGCTGTCTATGCAGAGCATTACAATATTCCCAGAGAAAAGATGCTCCGCGCTCTGGCCCTGGGCAATCTGATCTCCGTTCATCAGAAGCGCCACATCGGCAATCTCTCTGCTTATTGCGGAGCCACCAGCGCAGCGGCCGGTGCCGCCTGCGGCATTGCGTGGATGATGGGAGACGGCTACGAGGTCATCTGCGGAACTATCATCAACTCCATCGCCACCATCGGCGGAATGGTCTGCGACGGTGCAAAGTCTTCCTGCGCAGCAAAGATCGCCTCCGCTGTCGAAACAGCGCTCACCGGCTGGCACATGGCCCAGAAGGGCAGAGTATTCGCTCCCGGCGAAGGCATCGTCAAGGGCAATATCGAAGATACCATCCGCAGCGTCGGCAGAATGGGCAAGATCGGTATGGCGTCCACCGATATCGAGATCCTGAATATCATGCTCGAAGACGAATAGTGATCGGGCGGCAGTATTGAATCCGTCAAACATTCCCAAAGCAGTGACCTGCTGCGGGAATGTTTTTTTATCCTCCGAACAGAACGAAAAGGCGAAACGCATAAAAAAACAAGGCCTCAGCAGCAAACTGAAGCCTTGTAATTAGAAATCCATTTGAGTAAAATTATTCCACAGCAGGGGTCTCAACGACCAGTCTTCTCTGGTTCTTTCTCTTGTCTCTGCATTCCTTGCATCTCTTGGGTTCGTTATCGAAGCCCTTTGCCTTATAGAATTCCTGTTCGCCGACGGTGAAGACGAATTCCTTACCGCAATCCTGACAAATAATTACCTTGTCTTCCATTGTTTGTTTTCTCCTTCCACTATGGGAATAATATTTTGCTGAAAAGATTATATTCTGTGAATTAAAATTTGTAAATATTTTTTTGTTAAAGAAGCAAAAACTTGCTAAAAAATATAATTATAAATACAATAATCCCATCTACGCATTAGAACTGTATGCATAAGGAGCCCCCATGATACCTCTTTCCACAAGAATGCGCCCTGAGACTTTAGATGATTTTACCGGTCAGGAGCACTTTTTATACAAAGGATCGCTGCTTTATAACTCCATCAAAAACAAGACCTTTGAGTCTGCCATCTTTTTCGGGCCCTCCGGCACGGGAAAGACCACCCTTGCCCGTCTCATCGTGCGCGAGATGGAAGCCGATTACTACGAGCTCAATGCCACCACAGCCGGAACGAAGGAACTGAAAGAGATCCTGGAGGAAGCCCGGATGAAGACCTTCGGCCTTTTGAAGAAAACGGTCTATCTGTATGTGGATGAGGTGCATCGCTGGAACAAGCTGCAGCAGGATTCACTGCTGCAGGCCATCGAAGAGGGCGTCGTGAAATTCATCGGCAGCACCACCGAAAACCCCTATTTTTCCATCAATAATGCCATTTTAAGCCGGGTGCGTTCCGTCTATGAGTTTAAGCGCCACAGCGACGGGAACATCGTTCGCATCCTGGAAAATGCCCTGAAAAATGATGAGCGGGGCCTGGGCGCAAGAAAGCTTTCCTGCGAGCCCGGCGCCATGAAGATGCTGGCAGAACGCTCAAGCGGCGATGCGCGGGTGGCGCTGGATACCCTGGGCTTTATCGCCGACAATATGGAAGGCAAGATCATCACCCTGCAGATGGTCGGCGAGGCGATGCAGCGGCAGACCAGCTTTTACGACCGCAGCGAAGATAAATACAATCTGCTGTCGGCCTTGCAGAAATCCCTGCGCGGCTCCGATCCGGATGCTGCACTTCATTATCTGGCGCGGCTCATCGCAGCCGATGCCGATGTACTGACGGTGGGAAGACGGCTGATGGTCTGCGCCGCAGAGGACGTGGGAATGGCCTATCCCCAGTGTGTCAATATCGTGACCGGCTGCGTACAGGCCGCCCAGATGATCGGCTTTCCGGAGGCCCGCATTCCTCTTGCCCAGGCAGCGGTGCTCATCGCCTCATGCCCCAAGTCCAATGCCTGCAGCGCCGGCATCGACGCAGCCCTTTCCGATCTGCAGACAAAAAGGATCGACGATGTGCCCGATCACCTGAAGGATACCCATTACGAGGGCGCAAAAAAGCGGGGCCTGGGAGTGGGCTATAAGTATCCCCATGCCTTCGGCGGTTATGTAAAGCAGCAATACCTGCCGGACGATCTTTATAAGGCCAATACGAAATATTATCTTCCCACCGAAAACGGTGCGGAGGGCTCTTTTAAAAAGTTCCTGGAGGGGCTTCCCAAATAATGAAACACATTGAACTTGCCGCCAATGCCGGCTTTTGCTTCGGTGTTACCAACGCCGTACGAAGAGCTGAAGAAGAGCTGCAAAAAGCAGCCGAAGAGCGTGTTCCCCTGTACTGCCTGGGGCAGCTGATCCACAACGCCGCCGTGACCGACGACCTGCAGGCCAGAGGGCTGATCACCATCGGATCCATCGACGAAGCGCCGGAAGGCTCCAGGGTCTTTATCCGGGCCCACGGCGAGCCCGACCGCACCTATGAGAAGGCCGCGGAAAAAAGGATCACCCTCATCGATGCCACCTGTCCCTTTGTGGGCAAGATCCACAGCCTGGCAAAAGAGGCGCAGGCGCAGGGCAGGGCCTTTGCCGTTGTGGGCGATGAAAACCACCCGGAGGTCATCGGCATTCTGGGAAGCACCCGTCTTTCTGCAGGTGCCGTACAGACGGCTGACCGGGCACAGGCACTGGCGCTGCAGTGGAAAAACAGGCCTCTTGCCATTGCCGCTCAGACCACCGTCACCCGCGAGAAATTCGATACCATCACCGGGATCTTCCGAGAGCAATGCACGGATCTGACCGTTCACGACACCATCTGCAGGGCCACCCGCGACCGCCAGCAGGGAGCCGCGCTTTTGGCTCAAAACACCGACTGTATGGTCGTCATAGGCGATAAAAACAGCTCCAATTCCCAAAAACTCTTCGAAATTTGCAGAAAATATTGCAATGCAAGCTTTTTTATTGAATCTTTTGACGATTTGGACTTGAAAAGTTGCCTGAAATATAATAATATAGGCGTTGCGGCAGGGGCATCAGTCCCTGAACGTATAATTAAGGAGGTTATTGCCAACATGAGTGAAGTACTCACCAACGAACTGCAGAACGAAGAAATGATCGATATGTCCGCATACATGGACGAGATCGAAAAGTCCCTTAAGCTTCCCGGAAGAGGCGAAGTCGTAACCGGCTCTGTCGTCGCAGTCACCAATGATTATGTCGTTATCAACCTGGGCTGCAAGAAGGACGGTATGCTGCCTGTTGCAGAGGTTGCGAAAGAAGAAGGCCAGACTCTCACCGAGATGTTCCACGAAGGTGATGAGGTCCAGGCAAAGGTCATCAAGACCGATGACGGCGACGGAAACATTCTCCTGTCCAACAGAAGAATGCAGTCCGGCGAAAACTGGGAAGAGATCAATGCCTTCCTGGATAACAAGGAAGTCATCAACGTTACCGTTGTTAAGGAAGTCAAGGGCGGCGTCATCGCTACCTACAAGGAAGTTTCCGGCTTCATCCCCATGTCTCAGCTTGCTGATCACTATGTAGAGACTGCTGCTGAATACATCGGCAAGACTCTGCCCGTAAAGGTCACCAGAGTAGACGCTAAGAGAAACAAGGCTGTCTTCAGCCACAAGGCCTTCCTGACCGAAGAAAAGAACAAGATGATCGCCCAGATCTGGGATACTCTCAACGTCGGAGACGTCGTTGAAGGTAAGGTCATGAGATTCACCGATTACGGCGCCTTCGTCGACATCGGCGGCATCGACGGCCTGCTCCACATCTCCGAGATCTCCTGGGGCAAGCTGAAGCACCCGCAGGAAGCTCTTGAGATCGGCCAGACGGTAAACGTAAAGATCCTGAGCATGAATGTCGAAAAGGGAAAGATCTCTCTCGGCATGAAGCAGAACAGCCCCGAGCCCTGGTCTGTAATTGACGAACAGTATGCAGAAGGTCAGGTCATCACCGGTAAGGTCGTTCAGATCAAGGAATACGGTGCCTTCGTAGAACTGGCTCCCGGACTTGACGGTCTGGTACACATCTCCGAAGTTGCTCATAAGAGAGTCAACAAGATCAGCGACGAGCTGACCATCGGTCAGGTCGTTAACGCTAAGATCCTGGAGATCGACAAGGAGAGAAAGAGAATCTCCCTGAGCATCAAGGCGACTATCGACAACGTTGAAGCTGTTGAAGAAGCAGCTCCCGTTGAAGAGTAATTCTGCAGATCCCAAAAAAGCAATCAAATAAGCCGGACCCTTCGGGGTTCCGGCTTTTGCTTTTTTGCGCGGCATGGTGGGCATCGCGGGGCTTGGATCGATGGAGTCCGGCGGCAGCACGCAGGGCAGGGAAGCTGCGCCAACGGGGTTGCTCAATACGGCTCGGTGTAGGCTCCGGGAGATCCCCCGCAGTGATAGATGTCGTCGAAGACCTGCAGGATCCCTTCTTCCTGCTGACCGTAGCGCCAGCAGCAGGTGCCTGCCAGGCCGTAGTAATAGACGTTGCTCAGGCGGGTGGCGATGGAGCGCTTATCTTCCAGCCAGATGCGATAGAGCTTGCCGTTTTCGGTATATTCGATGTAATACTGGCCCTTATCGGGAAGCCATACGGGGGTGATGCCCGACCGGCTGACCTTGATCCTGGCGGAATCCATGATGACCGCTGTTGAGCCCAGCTTGTTTCCTTTGGCATCGACGTTCCAGATGCGGGTATAGAAGGGCACGCCCATCAGCAGCTTTTCGCCGGGGCAATATTGCAGCAGATCCTCGATGCATTGGGTATACCAGGTCTGATCGGAGACCGAGCCTGCCTGCGGCGACGACGACCAGTGCTGGTCGTAGGTCATAGCGCACAGGTAGTCCAGCGAATCGATGACCTTGTCATATTGATAGATCTTCAGATTTCCGGGGGTGGGGATCAGCACATCCGATGAGAGCACCAGGCCCAGGCGGCTGCAATATTCGTAGAGCTCTGCGGTAAACAGGGTCAGATTGCTGCCGTCGGCGGTAAGCACATCCTCGTAGTCGATGTTCAATCCGTCGGCATCGAACAGGCAGGCATAGAAGAGATACTGGGCAACAGTCTTGCGCCGCAGCTGTTCGTCTGCCAGCACCGCGGAGGTATAATTGGTGGAGCCCTTGGTCGTCATATCGTTGGTAAGGCAGATCCAGACCTGCTTGTTGCGCTCATGGCACAGGTCGACGAAGCCTCTGTCTCCGCAGCTTTCTACGTTGCCGTCTCCGTTTACGATCTGATGCAGCCAGACCGGAGCGACCACGTCGACCCCGTCCTCATCGGGAGGCAGAGCGCTGACGCCGGAGGCATTGGCCGAAAACCATACCATATTGAATTTGTCGCCGGAAAGATCTTTCTTTTTGGCGGTATAGATATAATCGTAGCCGGGGTTTCCCGATACCACCTCTCCCAGATCGCTTTTTGACACATAGCAGACATCGCCGTCAAAGGTCCTGACCTGATAGAAATTGGAGGTGGAGCCCAGAACATAGACCTCCTGCCCCTTCTTCAGGGTGATCTTTCCGCCGTCTGCGTCAAACAGAGAGCCGGCAGCTGCGGTCCTGCGGACGACGGCAGCCGTGCGGACAGAGTCGGAGGCACGCTCCATATTGACGCAGGTGATAGCGGTGGCGTTCTTATTGCTGCTCACATCGTCTTCATCGACGGTATAGGAAAGATCGCAGAAATCCCTGATCAGATTCAGCGATACATAGGCGGTGCGGTCGATGGTCTTAAGAGAATAATAGCAGGTTCCTGCGTATTGCTGAATAAAGGCGGTGGTCTCTTCGTCTCCGATAAACAGGTCCATTTCTGCCGGAGTAAAGAGGATCTGCTTTTTCTGCTCATCGATGGCAAAGCCGGTGCAGTCGCCGTATTCCTTTAAGGCATCGATGGGAATATAGGCATTTCCCTTGATGGTGCATGCCTGATAGCCGGTATCGTAGCCGTCGAAATACAGAGGCACATAATTGTATTCATCGAGCAGGGGGGATGCAAAGGCGATTTGCGGAAGAAGCAGGAAGGAGAGTATAATGATACAAAAAAATGTACGCACGAATGTGGTAAGATCAAAACGATGAAATTGTTTCATGGATGGGTTTCCTTTCCTTCTGTATTTTACCGTATTTCTAAGCAAAAGGCAACTTTCGGAGGCTTGCATGAAAGATACGACTGTTTTGCTGTATGCGGTCTTGGCGCTGCAGCTTTTCTTACTGACCGTAACGGCGGCACTCTTTCTGACGGAAAGAAAGAATCGAAGAACTGTGATCCGGGCGAAAAAGGCGATGGAGACCGCGGCAGAGAGCTTTCTGTCGGAAAGCAGAGCGCTGAAAGACGATATCGAAGAAACGCGCCGCGATCTGGCACAGGTCAAGGCCGACCTGACCCACACGGTGGAGACCTGCGTGGAAGGGCTATCCCGCAATGTGGAAAGCAGCGCCACGAAGGAGGAGCTGCGCTTTGAAGCCATGCGAGGCTCCGTGGAAAATATCCGCACCGGTGTCGACCGGCAGCTGGAGCAGCTTCGCAGCGAAAACAGCCTGCAGCTGGAGAGGATGCGTCAAACGGTAGATGAAAAGCTGCAGCAGAGCCTGGACAGCCGCCTCTCCAGATCCTTTGCGGCGGTGCAGGAGAGTCTGGAGCAGGTCTACAAGGGCCTTGGCGAGATGCAGGGCCTTGCCCAGGGGGTGGGCGATCTGAAGCGGGTGCTTGGAAATGTTAAGAAGAGAGGCATATTGGGCGAGCTGCAGCTGAAGGCCATCTTAGAGCAGCTGCTTGCGCCGGAGCAATATCTGGAAAATACGCCTGTCGACCCCTCTTCCCAGGAACGGGTGGAATTTGCCGTCAGACTGCCCGGAGACGGAAACTCGCCGGTGCTGCTGCCCATCGACGCTAAGTTTCCGGCAGACGCTTATGCAAAGGTGTGCGATGCAGCCGAGGCTGCCGATCCGCAGGCGCTGGCAGATGCCAGAAAAGAGCTGTATTACGCTTTGAAAAAGGACGCCAAGGACATTCACGATAAATATATCAGGCCGCCGTATTCCACCGATTTCGGCATCCTGTTTCTGCCCTTTGAGGGGCTGTATGCCGAGGCGGTGAGCCTGGGTCTGATGGAAGAGCTGCAGTCCGAGTATCAGGTGATGCTGGCCGGGCCTTCGACCATGGCCGCCATGCTCAACAGCCTGCAGATGGGCTTTAAGGCTCTTGCCATCCGTAAAAATGCGAGTCAGGTATGGCAGGTGCTGGGCAATGTCAAGGCAGAGTTCGACAAATTTGCCGCAGTGCTGGAGCAGACTCAGAATAAGCTGGATCAGGCAAACAAGGATCTGGATAAGCTGATCGGCACCCGTACCCGCATGATCCAGCGGTCGCTCAGTCAGGTTCAGAGCCTTTCAGGGGGCGATCCCGTTGCCATAGAAGATGAGCTTACCGGGCTACCCCATTGAAAAAAGAGCTGCTATCCTTTATAATTTTCAACGGTCTGTGCTATGAATATCTTTGCGATCGCTGATACACATCTCTCCTTCGGAGAGCATATCGACAAGCCCATGGACGTTTTCGGCCCTCAGTGGGTCAACTACGAAGAGCGGCTGGCAGAAAACTGGAAAAAGGTCGTCGAGCCCGGCGACCTTGTTTTGCTGCCCGGCGATATCAGCTGGGGCATGAAGCTGGAGGATGCTCTTGCCGATCTGGCCTGGCTCGATGCGCTGCCCGGCAGAAAGCTTCTGCTGCGGGGAAACCACGATCTGTGGTGGAGCAGCATGAAGAAGATGCGGGGGCTTTATCCCACCATCGATTTTCTGCAGAACAGCGCCTATGTCGACAGCCGTAATGCCTTTGCCGTGATCGGTTCCAGAGGGTGGATCTGCCCCGGCGACACCGATTTTTCGGAGGACGACCGCAGGATCTATGAGCGGGAGCTGCTTCGCCTTGGCATGTCTGTGGAGGATTACCGCAAAAAAAGGGCGGAAGGAGAAGCTGCCTTAAAGCGGGAGGGCATCCGGCCCGTCGATAAGCCGTTTCTGCTGATCGCCATGACTCATTTTCCTCCGACAGCGCCGTCGAAGGATCCTTCCGGTATTACCGATCTGTTTCAAGAAGCAGGCGTTGATCGGGCGGTCTACGGCCATCTTCATTCGCAGAAGGCCTTTGACAACGGCCCCAGAGGGCTGTTTGCAGGTGTTGAATATACCCTGGTGTCGCTGGACAGCACCAATTGCTGCCTGCAGTTGATAGCCGCACGGTAAAACAGAGAAAAGTTCCGGTTGACAATGACTCTTAAAAGGAGTATAGTAATCAATGTTCTACGGAACAACACATTCCGAAGTAGCTCAATGGCGGAGCAACCGGCTGTTAACCGGTAGGCTGTCGGTTCGAGCCCGACCTTCGGAGCCAACA
>JABUTE010000111.1 GCA_021443825.1 Bacillota bacterium | reverse complement strand
AATTAATAAATCTAAGATTATTAAAAATTTGATTTATGTACTCAACGACTCCGTCGCAGCTATTGTACCAAAGAGCGAGATCGAAGGCGACATGGGCGACAACCATGTAGGTCTTCAGGCAAGACTCATGTCGCAGGCTCTTCGCAAGCTGACCGGTGTTGCCAACAAGACCGGCACCATGATCATCTTCATCAACCAGCTGCGCGAAAAGATCGGTGTCATGTTCGGCAATCCCGAAACCACCACCGGCGGCAGAGCTCTTAAATTCTACGCGTCGGTGCGCCTTGATGTGCGCAGAGTGGAATCCATCAAGCAGGGCGAGAACGTGATCGGAAACCGCACAAAGGTCAAGATCGTAAAGAACAAGGTTGCGCCTCCCTTCAAGTTCACCGAGTTCGATATCATGTACGGAAAGGGCATCTCCAAGTCCGGCGATATTCTCGATTGCGCCGTCGAAGCCGGCATGATCGAAAAGTCCGGCTCCTGGTACAGCTACAAGGGCGAGCGGATCGGGCAGGGCCGCGAGAACGTCAAGCTCTATCTGGAAGACCATCCCCAGTTCCTCGATGAGCTGGAAATGCTGATCAAAGATAAATACATCGCCAAAAAAGGTGATGAAGAGCCGGAAGAAGACATTAAAGTCGATGAAGACGGCGTCGTTATCGAATAACGAAAATGAAAAAAATATTGTTTGACAACGGGCAGACAATATGGTAAAGTATCACCGTTGCCGCGCAAAGCAGGTCTTTTTAAGTGTGTCAAAACCACCTGTACTGGCGAGCCCTTATAAGAGGAGGTAAAAAATCATGTATGCAATTATCAAGACCGGCGGAAAGCAGTACCAGATCGCAGAAGGCGATGTCATCAACGTAGAAAAGCTGAACGCTCAGGTTGGAGAAACCGTAGCTATCAATGAAGTTCTGGCTGTCGGAACGGAAGATGGTGTCAAGATCGGTAAGCCCGTTGTAGAGGGTGCTTCTGTCGTATGCGAAGTCCTGGAACAGGGCAAGGCTAAGAAGGTCGTCATCTACAAGTACAAGGCAAAGAAGGACTCTCACAAGAAGAGAGGCCATCGTCAGCCTTACACCCAGCTTCAGATCAAGAGCATCGAAGTTAAGTAGTTATTCCGTTTAAGGAGGTAAAACCATGGCAAGTAAAAAAGGTGTAGGAAGCTCTAAGAACGGTCGCGACAGCGAGGCAAAACGTCTTGGAATCAAGAGAGCAGACGGTCAGTTCGTAACCGCAGGATCCATTCTCGTTCGTCAGAGAGGAACCAAGTTCCACCCCGGCAATAACGTAGGCATCGGCGGCGATGATACTCTGTTTGCACTGCAGGACGGTGTTGTTAAGTTCGAAAGAAAAGACAAGACCCGTAAGCAGGTTAGCGTTTATTCAAAGGAAGCTTAATGCAGACCCCTGTGATACCTGCGTATCACAGGGGGTTTTTGTATTTTTGCGTCAGCAAAAGGAAAAAGAATGTTTATCGATAAAGCACAAATTTTCATTCGTTCGGGAAAAGGAGGAAACGGCTGTGTTTCCTTCCGCAGAGAGGCCAACGTGCCTCAGGGCGGTCCCGACGGAGGCAACGGCGGCCGGGGCGGCGACATCGTATTCAAGGCCGATTTCAATCTGCGCACGCTGATGGATTTTCGCTATAAGCGCAAATACGAAGCCGCCAACGGCGAAGACGGCAGAGGCCGCCAGCAATACGGCGCAGACGGCGAGGATCTGATCATTCTGGTTCCGGTCGGCACCATCATCAAAGATGTGGACACCGGCAGCATCCTTGCCGATCTGAAAGAAAACGGCATGTCTTTTGTGGCAGCCAGAGGCGGCAAGGGCGGAAGAGGCAATGTGTTCTACAAGAACTCCGTCCGTCAGGCTCCTAATTTTGCAGAAGCCGGCGGCGTGGCAAGAGAACGGACCATCGAGCTGGAGCTGAAGCTGATCGCCGATATCGGTCTGGTCGGCTTTCCCAACGTAGGAAAGTCCAGCTTCCTTTCGGTTACCACCAGCGCCAATCCCAAGATCGCCAACTATCATTTCACTACCCTCACTCCCAATCTGGGTGTGGTCTCCTATTACGATAATTCCTTCGTTTTGGCCGATATTCCCGGTCTGATCGAAGGTGCAGCGGAGGGCCTGGGCCTTGGCCTTGATTTCTTAAAGCACATCGAGAGGACCAAGGTGCTGATCCATGTGGTAGACGTATCCGGCAGTGAGGGGAGAGATCCCATCGACGACTTCGAAAAGATCAATGCAGAGCTGCGCAGCTACAGCGAAAAGCTGGCCTCCAAGCCGATGATCGTCGCAGCCAACAAGATCGATCTGGCCAGCGAAGAGCAGCTGGCAGCCTTTACCGGCTATATCGAAGCAAAGGGACTCAAATGTCTTCCTATGTGCGCTCCCATTAACGAGGGCGTACGTCCCGTTCTGGATGCAGCCTATCAGGCATTGCTGCAGTACGAGGCCGAAAACGAAGAAGAAGAGATCATCATCGCAGAAGAGCCCGAAGAAGATCCCGATTACCGGGAGGTCTATGTGGATGTGGATGACGACGGCTGCTTTGTTGTGACCGGAAAGCAGCTTCGTAAGATCTTCAACTCCACCAACTTTAACGACACCGGTTCGCTGCGTTATCTGTATAAGTATATCGAAAGCAAGGGCGCGATCGATCAGATGCTTGCAATGGGTCTGGAAGAGGGCGACATCATCAAGGTCTTTGATTATGAGTTTGAATACATCGATGAACTGTAACGAAGTACAGGAAAAACTGGACAGGATCCTGCCGCGGGTAGAAAAACCGGCGCGCTACATCGGAGAAGAGCCCAACAGCGTGATCCGCGCGCCGCGGGAGGGGGAGCTTCGCTTTGCTTTCTGTTTTCCTGACAGCTACGAGATCGGCATGTCGTATCTTGGCATGCAGATCCTCTACCACGGCCTGAACCGAACAGATTTCTGCTATTGCGAACGGGCCTTTGCTCCCGGAAAAGACATGATCGACGAAATGCGTGCGGAAGGTCTTCCTCTGTTTACGCTGGAAACAAAAACGCCGCTAAGCCAGTTCGATATGATCGGCTTCACCCTGCAATATGAGCTTTGCTATACCAACATCCTTCTGATGCTTAATCTGGCAGGCATTCCCCTGAATGCCAAAGACCGGGGGGAAGACGATCCTATCATCGTCTGCGGCGGCCCCTGTGCCTTTAATGCAGAGCCGTTGGCTGACTTTTTTGATATCGTTCTGGTGGGCGACGGAGAACTGCAGCTGAAAGAGCTGGCAAAGCTGGCTCACCAGCGCAAAACCGAGGGCTTTTCCAAAGAAGAGCTGCTGCTGCGCGCCTGCAAGCTGCCGGGCGTCTATATCCCCTCGTTCTATCAGCCCCAATACGATGAGAAGGGCCGCTACCTTCGCATGCATAAGCTTCATCCCCAGGCCCCTGATCAGGTTCGAAAGGCCATCATCGACGATATCAACGAAGCGGAATTTCCCGAAGAAAACATCGTTCCTCTCATCGAAGTGGTTCATGACCGCTCGGTGATCGAGATCATGCGGGGCTGCTCCAGAGGCTGCCGCTTCTGTCAGGCGGGCATGCTCTACCGTCCCGTACGCCAGCGCACTCCAGAAAAAATCGCCCAGCTTGCTCAAAAACAGCTGGAGAGCAGCGGCAACAGCGAGCTGTCGCTTCTGTCTCTTTCCACCTCCGACCATACGGAGTTTGAACCTCTGGTGCTGCAGCTGATGGATTATTGCGGCAAACGGCAGATCTCCTTATCGCTGCCGTCCCTTCGCTTGGATAATTTCGCCTTTAAGATCATGGACGAGATGCAGGGCCTTCGCAAGACCGGTCTCACCTTTGCTCCGGAAGCAGGCACCCAGCGACTTCGCGATGTGATCAATAAAAATATCACCGAGGCCGAGATCTTCACAGCACTGGAAAAGGCCATCGAGCTGGGCTGGACCTCTGTCAAGCTCTATTTCATGATGGGGCTTCCCACCGAGACAGACGAAGATCTGGATGGCATTGCCGATCTGGCAGACCGGATCATGAAGCTGGCGGCAGCCAAAAATCAGGGCTTCCGCGGCCGGTTTTCTGTTTCGGTCAGCGTGGCCAACTTCGTGCCAAAGCCTTATACCCCGTTCCAGTGGGTGCCGCAGAACACCGAGGCCGAGTTCGAGCGTAAGCATCAATATCTGGCTGCAAAATTCAAAAAGCTGAAAGGGGTCACCTTCCATTACCACGACAGCTATACCAGCCGTCTGGAGGCGATATTCGCAAGAGGCGGCAGAGAATGCTGTGAGCTTTTGCGAATCGCCTATGAGAACGGCTGCATCTTCGATGCCTGGACCGAATTCTTTAACCGTCAGGGCTGGGACCTGGCACTTCAGCAGGCCGGCATCGACGACAGCTGCCTGGCTCTTACCGGCTTTGCAGCCGGCGAGCCTCTGCCCTGGGAGATCATCGACTGCGGCGTCAGCGAGGAATTCCTTTTGCGCGAATACAACAAGTCGCTGCAGGCGCAGACCACACCGGATTGCCGGCTGGGCTGCAACGGCTGCGGCATAAATCGCTATACCGAATGCAAGTGGGGTAATATCTATGAATAGATATGTGCTTCGTTTCACCAAAGAAGGAAATATGAAATATATTTCCCACCTGGATCTGCACCGGCTGTTTAAAAGAAGCCTGAAAAAGGCAGGCATCCGTACCGACTATTCCAAGGGCTTTAATCCCCACGAGATCGTCAATGTGGTGCAGCCCCTATCTTTGGGCTTTGAAAGCTCCTCCGAGTATTTCGAGCTGGAAACGCCGGATACAGTTGACCGGGCGGTCATGGAAGAGCTGAACAGGTCCCTTCCCATGGGCATTGCCTTTACCTATCTGAAAAAGCTTCCTCTTCAGAAGAAGAATCTGTCCGCCTACAGCGAATATGCGACATACCGGTTTTCGGTACCTGCGCAGCTAACTGAGGAGCAGACCCGGCAGCTGCAGTCCTTTATGGACCAGCCGCAGATCATGGTCCTGAAGAGGTCGAAAAAGACAAAGGAGCCGGTTGCAAAGGATGTTCGCAGCCAGATACGGTCGTTTCAGGTCTCTTACGAAGACGGAAGGATCCTTGGCGAGTGCATGCTTCGCTGCGCCAGCAATGAGACTCTGAATCCGCTGCCTTTGGTGCAGGCTCTGTGTGCCTATGCCTGTGTCGAGGTCTGCAGCAGCATCGCGATCCGCCGCCTGGAGCTTTACGGGTTGAAAGACGGCCGGTTGATATCCCTTCCCGAGATCTACGATGAGGTGCTGTAAATGAACCTGAATTTCGAGAAAGAACAGTCCCGCCACGCCCTGGTATGGCTTGCCACGGTGGCGCTGTCGCTGATCTTCGTTTTGATCTTCAGCAGACTGGCAACGGCAAAGCTGGATATCTTCAATGATACGGAGGGCTTCGCGGTCAAAGCCCGCGTTCTTTCCATCGGCGATCTGGATGCTTCCGTCTATGAGACCGAAGCAGTTACCTACGAAAACTATACCCAATACTTTCAGGCAGAGGTGCTGACGAAGGGGCGTTTTCAGGGGCAGATCCTCGAGGCCAGTCAGGCCAGCGATAATTTTTCTACCATGACCCAGGAAAAGGCTGTTTCGGTGGGCGATAAGGTGATGCTCTATAATTACGGCGGCGATGCCAACGGAGAAAATGAATGGGTCTTCGGCGGCTATGCCCGGCTGGATGGGGTGATGATCCTTGTATGGGCCTTTGCCCTGTTGCTGATCCTGCTGGGCGGCATCAAGGGTCTCAATACCATCGTTTCGCTGGCCTTGACCTGTCTTGTCGTCTTTACGGTATTCGTTCCTTCCGTCATGGCGGGGTGGAATATTTATCTGATGACGGCTTTGACCTGTGTCTATACCATCGTCATGACCCTGTTCATCACCAACGGTATCAGCCAGAAATCCTGCACCACCATATTGGGCTGCTGCTTCGGCGTGATCGTTGCCGCGATCCTGTCGTTTACCTTCGACAGGCTCCTTCGCCTCACCGGCATGCTGGATGAGCATTCTGTTTATTTAAAGCAGCTGACCTCCGGAGTTTCCATCGATCTGAACGGCGTCATCTTCGCCATGATCGTCATCGGTGCCATGGGCGCAGTCATGGACGTTGCCATGGATATCTCGTCTTCTTTGTATGAGGTTCATCTGCATGCGCCGGATATCGATTTTTACGGACTGTTCCGATCCGGCATGAACATCGGCCGGGATGTAATGGGAACCATGGCCAACACGCTGGTGCTGGCGTATATCGGCTCGGCTCTGTGTTCCATCCTCCTTTACATCACCTATTCCTCTTCGCTGCTGGAGCTTTTGAACAGAGAAAACATCGTGGTAGAGATTCTGCAGTCCGTCACCGGTTCCCTGGCCATTCTTCTTACCATTCCGCTCACCACCCTGGTCTGCTGCTTCGTTTATACCGATGCCGGCAGCATCCGGTTCCTGAAAGAGGATATCAAAAAAGAACGGATCGAAAAGCGATCCCAAAGCCGCAGGGCAAGGAAAAAAGCGGCTTCGCAAAAGGGCCGCCGCCAGACCTCTTCCGCAGAACAGAACCAACCAACTTCCGCACAGCGGTCCATTATTCCCGAAAAAGAGCCTATCGATCTTTATGAGAAAGAGATTCGGCTGAAGTAACTAATTGGTAAATATTGACATTTATGATGTCTGAATGTATAATTTTAGCCGACGGGAACTGAGAACAGTTTGAAACGACCAGATCTCAACACCTTAAAGAACGGGCTCATCGGCGCCTTTGCTGTCCTTGCAGCCGCAGCCAATGTGGCCTCGTATGTGCAGGGCGGGGCAGGGCGAACCCTTGCATCGCAGAATCTGACCTCCTCCGCCGTCATCGAAGAAGCGGAAAGCTCTATCCCTGCGCAAGAGCTGCCGGTCTCGCTTCCTTTGGCGCAAGAATCGGTTTCCTCTTCGCCCCAAAAGGAACAATCCACACCGGCCGCTGCCGTGCCCCCGCAAGGGGAGGCTTCCCGTGGCGAAAAGCTGGACATCAACACCGCCGATCTTGCGGCACTGATCACCCTGAAGGGGATCGGTCCTGCCAAAGCCCAGGCCATCCTCGATTACCGGCAGGCCTATGGCGGCTTCGTCTGTATCGAGGAGCTGATGCAGGTCAAAGGCATCGGACAGGCAACTTTTGATAAGATAAAGGACAATATCTATGCAGCAGAATGAAATCGAACGGATCAACCAGCTTGCCCGCAAGCAGAAGACCGTCGGTCTTTCCGACGAAGAAAAGAAAGAGCAGGCAGAGCTGAGAAAGCGGTTCCTGGAGGATTTCCGGGCCAATTTCAAGGCGCAGCTTGACAACATCGAGGTAGTTGACGGCGATGATCCCCGCCTGGCGAAGAACCAGAACAAGAGGCCCAATTGACTATGGGCTCCAGTGTTCTGACCGGTCTTTCCGGAGGCGTCGACAGCACCGCATCTGTGATCCTGCTGCAGCAGCAGGGTTATCAGGTATCTGCGCTCTATTTTGATACCACAAAAGGAGGAAGCGAGGAAGCCCGCACCAGGGCGCAGGAATGTGCCCGGCGCCTGCAGATCCCGTTTTATGCCGTTAATAAGGCTGAAGAATTCGAAGAGAAGATCATCGGGTATTTCTGTGATTCCTATTGCAAAGGCGAGACTCCCTGCCCCTGTGTGGTGTGCAATCCCTCCTTTAAGCTGAAGACACTTCTTGCTGCGGCGGATGCGCAGGGAATCGACTATATCGCCACCGGCCACTATGCCGGTATTTACCGCGATGAAGACGGGGTCTTTTATGTGAAGAAGGCGGCGAATCGCAAAAAGGATCAATCCTACATGCTGTGCCGGGTCCCTCAGCAGATCCTGTCACGGATCCTCTTTCCTCTGTCCGGCTTTGAAAATAAAGATCAGGTGCGATCACTGGCTGCCGAAAATGCGATGCCAAGTGCGGCAACGAAGGACAGTCAGGATCTTTGCTTTTTAAAGGGCGATTATAAAGATTTCTTAAAAGAACGGGGAATCACCGGCAAGCCGGGTCTGATGAAGCTTTCCGACGGAACGGTGATCAAATCCCATGGCGGCATCGCCGCCTTTACCATCGGTCAGCGCAAGGGCTTGGGCATTGCTGTGGGCCGGCCGGTATTTGTTTCTTCCATCGACGAGAAGACCGGCGATGTGATCATGGATGACGAAGCAGTCCTCTTTCAAAAAGAAGTCTGCCTGGGCGACCTTTTCTTTGCAAAGTACGGTTCCGTGACTACGGTTCCCGCGGAATATGAGGGGAAGACCTTTCAATGCAAGCTGCGCTATACGGCGCGGGAAGCAGAAGGTCTGCTCACCGGCATCGGAGACGGCCGGGCAAAGCTATCCTTTGCCGACGGGCAGCGGGCTCCCACGCCCGGACAGTTCGCCGTTTTTTACCAAAATGATCTTCTCATCGGAAGCGGCGTGATCCAATAGTTTTTTATGTAAAAGCAGGGCTTTTGCTTTACAAAAGTCCTGCTTTTATTGTAATATGAAAGGTAAGATTTTATCCTTTGGAGGTTTCAATAGAATGAGATATATGGGAGTAAACGAGATCCGTGAGAAATTTCTTTCGTTCTGGGAAAGCAAGGGCTGCCTCAGACACGAAAGCTATTCGCTCGTTCCAAACAACGATAAGAGCCTTCTTCTGATCCCTGCAGGCATGGCGCCCCTCAAGCCTTATTTTGCAGGCATTGAAGAGCCTCCCAAAAGCAGGATGACCACCTGCCAGAAGTGCATCCGCACCAACGACATCGACAATGTAGGCCATACGGCAAGGCACGCCACCTACTTCGAAATGCTGGGCAATTTCAGCTTCGGCGACTATTTTAAGAGAGAATCCATCACCTGGGGCTGGGAGTTCATCACCGGTGAGGAATGGCTGAACATCCCTGTCGAAAAGCTCTGGGCTACCGTCTACGAAGATGACGACGAGGCCTACAACATCTGGAAGAACGAGATCGGCCTTCCCCAGGAGCGTATCGTTCGTCTGGGCAAAGACGATAATTTCTGGGAGATCGGTGTCGGTCCCTGCGGCCCCTGTTCCGAGATCTACTTTGACCGGGGCGAGGAGTACGGCTGCGGCAAGGAGGGCTGCAAGCCCGGCTGCGACTGCGACCGCTATATGGAATTCTGGAACCACGTATTCACCCAGTTCGACCGTCAGGAAGACGGCACCTACCGGGAGCTGGAGCACAAGAATATCGACACCGGCATGGGTCTGGAGCGCATCGCCTGCATCATGCAGGGGGTCGATTCCATCTACAATGTGGATACCATGCAGGCGATCCTGCAGCAGGTCTGCAAGCTGTCCGGTGTAAAATACGAAGGCGGCACCAGCAAGACCGATATCTCCATCCGCATCATCACCGATCATATCCGTTCCGTCTCCTTCCTGATCTGCGACGGCGTTCTGCCCTCCAACGAAGGCAGAGGCTACGTTTTGCGCAGGCTGCTCAGAAGAGCGGCCCGTCACGGCAGACTGCTGGGCATCAAGGGCTGCTTCCTGAAGGAGCTTTGCGAAAAGGTATTCGAGACCTCCGGCGATGCTTATCCCGAGCTGATCAGCAGAAAAGACTATATCAAGAAGATCATCGGCATCGAAGAAGACAAGTTCGCAGCCACCATCGACGGCGGCTCCGAGATCCTGGATTCTTATATCGCGCAGGCGAAGGAATCGGGCAATACCATGCTCTCGGGTGAACAGGTGTTCCGCCTTTACGATACCTACGGCTTCCCCATCGAGCTGACCCAGGAGATCGCAGAAGACAACGGCTGCACCGTCGATCTGGACGGCTATAACGCGGCTATGAAGGCTCAGAAAGAACAGGCAAGAGCTGCCAGAAAGGCCGAGGATAACGAAGGATGGAAGGATGAATCCTCCATGTATGTCAACTATCCTCAGACCGAGTTCCGGGGCTACGGGCTTCTCGATACGCAGGCGAAGGTGCTGGGCATTATCAACGGACTTTCCAGTTTAAACAGCGCCTCCGAAGGAGAATCGGTCCGTGTCATCCTCGATCAGACCACCTTCTACGGAGAGGGCGGCGGTCAGAAGGGCGATACCGGCAGACTGTATTCCGACAGCTTTGAAGCCATCGTCACCGATACCATCAAGAGCGGAAATATCTACGTACATAAGCTCCAGGTCGTAAAGGGCGAGATCGCCGTAGGCGAGCAGGTCACTGCTTCTGTAGACCCTGCAGCAAGACACAGCTGCGAGCGAAATCATACCGCGACCCACCTGCTGCAGAAGGCGCTGCAGGTCGTTTTGGGCGATCACGTAGAGCAGGCCGGCTCCATGGTGACCGATTCCGGTCTTCGCTTCGACTTTACCCATTTTGAGGCTCTGACTGCAGATGAACTGGCAAAAGTCGAAAAGTTGGTCAACGATCAGATCCTGCTGTTTACCCAGGTCGATACCCGGGTGCTGCCCATCGAAGAAGCAAAGAAGCTGGGCGCCATGATGCTGTTCGGTGAAAAGTACGGAAGCCATGTGCGGGTAGTTAATATTCCCGGCTTTTCCATGGAATTCTGCGGCGGCACTCACGTTGCCAACATCGGTCAGATCGGCGCCTTTAAGATCGTATCCGAATCCGGTGTGGCTGCAGGCGTTCGCAGGATCGAAGCAATTACCGGCAGCGCTGTATACGAGCTGCTCAACAGCCAGGCCGAGCATGTGGCCAGAACCAGCGCCGTTCTTAAGACCCTGCCCCAGAATCTGGTGCAGAAGGCGGAAGCCCTTACCGAAGAACTGAAGGCCGTTAAGAAAGAACTGGAAGAGCTGAAGGCCGCCAGCAGAAGCTCCGGACTTGGTGAGCTGCTCAGCGC
>JABUTE010000044.1 GCA_021443825.1 Bacillota bacterium | reverse complement strand
CGGGCAGCCCGATTCCTCAACGGTCTGGAATTCCATGGGGGGCAGTGTCTGTTCCCAAATGAGCAGCCCATCCCCGGAAAGCCTGTCTCTGTCTGGCTCGGAGATCGGTTTCTCGGAACGGCCCTCTGCTGCCAGAGCAGTGGGCGTATGCGATTTACTCCAGATAAGGTGATCAAATAACTCATGAAGATATACGATTCGTTTCACCCGAAAAGCATCAACGAACCGGTATGCCTTGCCCTGGGCAATTTCGACGGGGTCCATGCCGGTCACCGCAGGCTGATGGGGGAATGTACGAAACTGGCCCGGCAAAAGCAGCTCGAGCCTGCAGTCTTTACCTTCGATTCTCTGACCGCCAACGCGGTCGCAGGCAAGATCGTGGTAAAGCGGCTCATGTCTCCGGCACTTAAGGCCATCGCCATCGAAGAGACCGGTATTCGCCATATGATCTCCGTTCCTTTTGAAAGGTCTACCATGGAGCTTTCTCCCAGGGCGTTTTTTAACCGTCTTCTGGAGTGTGTCAATGTGCGTGCGGTGATCTGCGGCTTCAATTACCGGTTCGGCTATAAAGCGGCCGGCGACACGGCGCTGCTTGCGTCTCTTTGCGCTGAAAAGGGAGTGGAGCTTTGCGTGATCCCCGCGTATACGGTGGACGGAACCACGGTCTCCAGCACCCTTCTTCGCACGCTGATCGCAAAGGGTGATCTGAAGGGCTACTGCCATTACAGCGGAAGTACCTTTGCCATCGGAAAAGACGGGCTGCAGCTGAAAGAAGAATGCGGCCTCGGACAGCTGCGCTGTCATCCACGGCTGTGGCAGGTGCTGCCCCCCGAAGGAACCTACAAAGCACTTGTCTGCACCGGCTTTTCCAAGGATGCTGCCCTTGTGACGGTAGGCGCCGGTGAGGAGCCTCTTCTTACCGTATCGTTTCCGGAAGGGGATGCGCCTCTGATCGCCGATACGCTGCGGCGAGATTTTTTCACGATCTTGTTTTTACAGGAGGAACGGTAATGAAATATTCCAACGCCTTTACGATCAATGTTACCGGCAATGAATGCTTTATCCGGTTCGTACAGAATATCCCAGAGGGCAAAGAACTGCGGCAGGAACCGGTGGAAGGGCTGATCCTCAACGAAAAAACGGCCCGTCAGCTGGCTGCCGCCATCAACGGCATCTACAGCAAGATCGACGACGATCGGGCCCAGAAACGGGAGGCCCGCGAGTCTTCTCATGATCCCATAAAACTTTCTTGATTTAGTACTTTACACTGCAGCCTGTCTGTGGTATTATTCAATAGTTGTTTAAAACCTACCTTACGGCACAGTTGCCCGCACTCCGGCGGCATGCTATGTCTGAGGCGAATTTCAAAAAGGAGAAAAAATGCTTACTGCTGAAAAGAAGAACGAACTGATCAAAGAATATGCGACTCACGAAGGCGACACCGGTTCCCCCGAAGTACAGGTCGCTATCCTCACCTACAGAATCAACGATCTGAATGAGCACCTCAAGGTCAACCCCAAGGATTTCCATTCCAGAAGAGGTCTGCTGAAGATGGTCGGTCAGAGAAGAAACCTGCTGGCTTATCTGAGAGATAAGGATATCGAACGCTACAGAAGCCTGATCGCTCGTCTGAACCTGAGAAAGTAATTGAACAAGTCATTTCGGCGGGGTTTTTCACAAAGCCCCGCTTAAGTTTTATTTTAAAAGGCCCGTCTTGAGAACCAAGTGCATTTGTAGCAAGTGCATTTGGTTGTCAAGCCGGACCGAACATGTAATTTTTACAGAAAGGAAAAGCAAGTAATGAGATACACTGAATACAGAACCTTCAGAACTGCAGTCGGCGGCAGACTCCTGGAGCTTGAGATCGGCAAGGTAGCCGAGCAGGCCAACGGACAGGTCGTCGTCCGCTACGGCGAGACCGTCGTAAGCTGCACCGCAACCATGGCTAAGAGCCCCCGTCCCGACATCGATTTCTTCCCTCTGTCCTGCGACTTCGAAGAAAAGATGTATTCCATCGGCAAGCTGCCCGGCGGCTTCATCAAGAGAGAGGGCAGACCCTCCGAAAAGGCCATCCTGTTCTCCCGACTGATGGACAGACCTCTCCGTCCCCTCTTCCCCAAGGGCTTTTATAACGATGTGGAAGTAACCGCTACCAGCTGGAGCGTCGATCCCGACTGCGCACCTGAGATCTGCGCAATGCTGGGCTCCTCCGTCGCTCTTGCCGTATCCAACATTCCCTGGGACGGCCCCACCGGTTCTGTCATCGTCGGCAGAGTCGACGGCAACTTCGTCATCAACCCCACCAAAGAGCAGAGAGCCGTATCCGACATCAATATGTATGTCGCCGGCACGAAAGAAGCGATCATGATGGTAGAAGCAGGCGCCAAGGAAGTCCCCGAAGACGTCATGCTGGATGCCATCCTCTTCGGTCACGAAGAGATCAAGAAGATCGTCGCCTTTATCGACGCTGTCGTCGCAGAGGTCGGAAAGCCCAAGATGGAGATCACCCTCTGGAAGCCCGATGCCCAGATCGACGCTGCCGTCAGAGAATATGCTGTATCCAAGATGCACGATGCCATCCTGACCAAGGATAAGCTGGAGCGTCTTGATAACATGGATGCCGTAGAGGCTGAGACCAAAGAGCACTTCGCAGAGATCTATCCCGAAGGCGCCAAGGATATCGATGCCGTACTTTACAACATCACCAAGGAGCAGGTCCGCGGCATGATCCTGGACGAAGGCATCCGTCCCGACAACAGAAAGCTGGATGAGATCCGTCCCGTATGGTGCGAGACCGGTCTTCTGCCCAGAGCCCACGGCACCGGCCTTTTCAAGAGAGGCCAGACGCAGGTCATGTCCATCGCCACACTGGCTCCTGTTTCCGAAGCACAGATCCTGGAAGGCATCATCGAAGAAGAGACTGAAAAGCGCTATATGCACCAGTATAACTTCCCCGGCTATTCCACCGGCGAAGCAAAGCCCTTAAGAAGCCCCGGCAGAAGAGAGATCGGCCACGGCGCACTGGCAGAAAGAGCCCTGCTGCCCGTACTGCCTCCTGTTGAAGAGTTCCCCTATGCGATCCGTGTCGTATCCGAGGTACTGTCTTCCAACGGTTCCTCCTCCATGGCTTCCACCTGCGGCAGCTGCCTGGCTCTGATGGATGCCGGCGTACCCATCAAGGCACCCGTTTCCGGTATCGCCATGGGTCTCATTGAGCGTGTCGAAGAAGACGGCTCCAGCCGCTTTGCCATCCTGTCCGATATCCAGGGCATGGAAGACTTCCTGGGCGACATGGACTTTAAGGTCACCGGTACCGAGGTTGGCGTAACTGCTATCCAGATGGATATCAAGGTACACGGTCTGTCCAGAGAGATCCTCTCCAACGCCTTAAAGCAGGCAAGAGAGGGCAGAATGTGGATCATGCAGCAGATGCTGGAAGAGATCCCCGCACCCAGAGCCGAAATGTCCAAGTACGCACCCCGCATTATCTCCATGCGCGTTCCCGTCGATAAGATCCGCATCGTCATCGGCAAGGGCGGCGAGACCATCAACGGCATCATCGCACGTACCGGTGCCAAGGTCGACATCGACGACGACGGCAACGTTTATATCTCTTCTCCCAACATGGAAAGCGCAGAGCTGGCCAAGAAGGAGATCGAGCTTCTGGTCAAGGAAGTGGAAGTCGGTGAAGTCTATACCGGCAAGGTCGTTCGCATCCTCACCGGCATGAAGGGTGAGCTGGGTGCCTTCGTCAACATCCTGCCCGGCAAAGACGGTCTGCTGCACATCTCCAAGATCTGCAAAGAACGGATCGGCAAGGTCACCGATGTGCTGAACATCGGCGATACCGTCACCGTTCGCGTTGATGAGATCGATGAAAAGGACCGTATCAACCTGACCAGAAAGGGTCTGGAAGATACCCCCATCATCAAGGCTTAACGACAACAATCATATTTTCAACGAATTTAAGGGGCCGGTTTTATACCGGCCCTTTGAGGTATTTTAATGTACGAATACAAAAAACTGGCCTGCGGCGTGGGTCTGGTAACGGAAAAGCTGGAGCATGCACAGGCCGCCTGCATCGGCATCTGGGTCGGCGCCGGTTCTGTCTGTGAGACGCCCCTCAATGCAGGTGTTTCCCATTACATCGAGCATATGTTCTTTAAGGGCACTTCCTCCAAAAACGCGGAGCAGCTTGCCCGCAGCATCGACGATCTTGGCGCTTCGGTCAATGCCTTTACCGGAAAAGAAGCCACCTGCTTTCATATTAAGGCGCTGACCCAGGTCTTTCCCCAGGCTGTCGATATTCTTTTGGAGATGCTCACCGATTCCGTGTTTGATCCCAAGGAGCTGAAGCGAGAGCGAAAAGTCATTCTGGAAGAGATGCAGATGTATGAGGATACCCCTGACGAATACATTCTCGACCTGACCACAGAACGGGTGCTGAAGGGCACCCCGCTGGCGCCTGCCATCATCGGTACCAGAAGATCTCTGCGCGCTATCGACCGCGACGCCATTCTGAACTATATCGATCAGTATTATCGGACCGAAAACATGGTCGTTTCCGTCGTCGGCCGTTTTGATGAGTCGTTGCTGGAAGAGCAGCTGAACAGGGCGCTTGGCAAGTTTCAGGGCAGTGCGCCCGAAAAGCCTGTATATGAAGCACCTGCAGGCACCGGCTTTGCTGCCAGGGCAAAGGATATCGGACAGACCCATATCGCTTTGTCCATTCCTGCCTGCTCGCTGGGCTCCGATCAGTTCTATACCCAGTCCGTCGTCAACGATATTCTGGGCGGCAGCATGAGCTCCCGTCTGTTTCAAAATATCCGCGAAAAGAGGGGCCTTGCCTATTCCGTATACAGCGTTCCCATCGCTTATTCTTCGCTGGGTATGTTCTACATCTATGCCGGCATCACCCAGGGAAAAGAAAAGGAAGCCATCGACGCCATTGCCCAAGAGCTTCAAAAGCTGGGGGAAACAGGCATCACCGAAGCCGAGCTTGCCGTTTGCAAGCAGCGGATGAAGAGCGGCTATATTTTCGGACAAGAGAGCATGGGAAGCCGCATGTCGGTCCTTGGCAAAAACAGACTGCTTCTGGGACGCAACTACAGCGATGAAGATACGATGAAGGAGATCGACGAGGTATCCCTTGAAAATGTAAACGGCTTCTGCCGCTATCTGTCCGATATCAGGAATTACAGCGGCGCCATCATCAGCCGCGAAAAGCTGGATCTGAAGAAGCTGATCCGTCAGCTGTAAACAGATACCGTGATCACTGCAGAGCTCCTGTTGATGGGTATTTGAACAGTTATAAAGCAACATCGTGCTGCTCTGCTCTCTTTCAAGGCAGATATTCTCTTTCCGGCAGAATTGCTTCGGATATACGATATTTACCCGTAATATATTTCCATTCAACAGGATGTAGTAGCATTTGAAATCTAAATAATTCTTGCAAAAGGAAATATTCGCACATATAATTAAAGTAAATTTAATATATCCAATAAAAATCTTAATTAGTCGAGTGATGGGCCCGAGAGAGAGTAAATTCATTTACCGCCGAAGGGGGAAAGCTTTCAGGCAAAAGGATCGGGTCAGGACGACACTCCGAAGAGCAAGGTCTTTATGAACTTGCACCAAAGGTGCAACCTGCCCTCAGCAGGGAATCTCTCAGGTCCAATACGGAGCACAGGTTTCTTTTTAAGGGGAGTCCTGTGCTTTTTTCGTATTAGCTATCACAAGGAGGAGCAAACAATGAGCGAACTGAAGAGAACAAAGTTATACGACACCCATGTTGCCGCCGGCGCCACCATGGTCGATTTCGGCGGTTGGGACATGCCGGTGCAGTATCCCGAAGGCATTATTGCCGAGCATCTGTTTACCCGTACCCACTGCAGTCTGTTTGATGTATCCCATATGGGCCGCATCATCGTGACCGGTCCGGAAAGAGTCCAGTATCTGGAAAAGGTCCTCACCAGCGATGTATCCAGCCTGCCTCTGCACAAGGCACAGTATTGCATCATTCCCGCAGAAGACGGCAGCGCAGTTGACGATGCTTATCTTTATAAGATCGAAGAAGACCGCCACATGCTGGTCATCAATGCCGGAAACATCGACAAGGATAAGGCATGGCTCTATCCTCTGGCAGAGGAATTCGATGTTACTCTGGACGACCAGAGCGATGTGTTCGGTTCCATCGCGGTTCAGGGCCCCGAAAGCACCAAGATGCTCATGACCTTGATCGGAGATGAAACTCTGGCGGAAATGCCCAAGAACGGCGTAGAATATTATTCTCTGGAAGGTCATAAGATGCTGATCGCCAGAACCGGTTACACCGGAGAGCCTCTCGGCTACGAAGTATTCCCCATGAACGAGGATCTCAAGTGGCTGTGGGACCGTCTCATCGGAATGGGCGCAAAGCCCGCCGGTCTTGGCGCAAGAGATACCCTGAGAATGGAAGCAGGCATGCCTCTCTACGGCCATGAAATGGGCGTTGACGAAGATGGCAAGAACATGCCCATCTTTGCAGTCGGACTTGCAAAGTTTGCTGTCGCTTTCACCGAAAACAAGCCTCAGCTGATCGGAAGAGAGATTCTTGAAAAGCAGGCATCTGCCTTTAAGCTGCTCAGCAAGAAGGATAACAGCGAGATCGAGAATCTGCCCAGAAGGATCCGTAACATCCAGCTGACCGACAGAGGCGTTCTCAGAGGCGGCATGGCTGTATTCAAGGGCGATAAGCAGGTCGGTTGGGTAACCTCCGGCACCATGATCCCCTACTACAAGACCACCGGAGAGGGCGACGATATCGCCTACACCGATGAAATCGGAAAGCGTCCCATCGGTATGTGCTATGTCGACAGCGATGTTCTGATCGGTGATGAGGTAGAGGTCGATGTCAGAGGCAAGAGACTGAAGGCGATGATCACCAAGGCTCATCTGAATGCATCCAAGGCTCCCTACGCCTTCCCCGCACTTCACTAATGTTTCGGTATCCGTCGGCATATGATATGCCTCGGATATGATATAAGAAAACAATTCACATTTTTAGGAGGTAAACAATGAATTTCCCCGAAGAACTGAAGTACACTTCTGATCACGAATGGCTCAAAATGGAAGACGGCGTTGCAGTGATCGGCATCTCCGATTTCGCACAGGATGCCCTCGGCGATGTAGTATTCATCAACTGCCCCGAGGTCGGCGATGAACTGACCGCAGGCGAAGCCCTCGGCGATATCGAATCCGTAAAGGCTGTCAGCGATGTTCTTTCTCCCGTTTCCGGCAAGGTCGTTGCAGTAAACGAAGCACTGATCGACAACGTTGAAATGCTCAACGAAGATCCCTACGGCGCCTGGATCGTTAAGGTCGAAGGAGTCACCGACACCGTCGAACTGATGAACGCCGCTGATTACGAAGCATTCTGCAAGGAGGCATAATCGAACATGGGCAGCTATGTACCTTCGACGAAGGAACAGCGCTGGGAAATGCTTCATGCCATCGGCATGGAGAACATAATGGATCTTTATAAGGACGTACCTTCCGAGATGATCCTTCCGGAAGGCGGTCTGAATATTCCCGAAGGCATGAGCGAGCTGGAACTGACCAGAGCTCTGACCGAGGTTGCCGAAAAGAACATCGTCTTCAAGACCGTTCTAAGAGGCGCAGGGGCATACGACCATTACATTCCCTCCGTTGTAAAATCCATCACCTCAAAAGAGGAATTTGTTACCGCATATACTCCGTATCAGGCTGAAATGAGCCAGGGCGTACTCCAGTCTATTTTCGAGTACCAGACCATGATCTGCCAGCTGACCGGCATGTATGTTTCCAATGCATCTGTCTATGACGGCGCAACTGCTGCTGCAGAAGCTGCTGCCATGTGCAAGAGCCGCAAGAAGACCGTTACCCTCGTATCGGCAGCCGCTCATCCCGACACCATCAATGTCGTAAAGACCTATTGCTACGGCACCGGCGATGAGATGCGCGTCGTTCCCGCAAAGAACGGAAAGACCGATCTTGAGGCATTAAAGGAAATGCTGGCTGCAGGCGATGTCGCTTCTGTTTATATTCAGCAGCCCAACTTCAACGGACTGATCGAAGATGCAGAAGAGATCGGCAAGATCGCTCATGAAGCAGGCGCCATGTATATCATGGGCTGCAATCCCATTTCTCTGGCCATCATGAAGACTCCCGCAGAATGCGGTGCAGACGTTGCCGTCGGCGAAGGTCAGCCTCTCGGTATGCCTCTGGCATACGGCGGCCCGTACCTTGGCTTTATGGCTACTACCAAAAAGAATATGCGCAACATTCCCGGCCGTATCGTCGGCGAGACCCACGATAAGGACGGAAACCGTGCCTATGTTCTGACCCTTCAGGCAAGAGAGCAGCACATCAGAAGAGAAAAGGCAAGCAGCAATATCTGCTCCAACCAGGCACTTTGTGCAATGACCGCAGCTGTTTATATGGCTACCATGGGTCCTGACGGTATGGCAGATGCTGCAAACCAGAGCGTTGCAAAGGCTCACTATCTGGCAAAGCATCTGTGCGAGATCCCCGGCGTCAGCATGGTCTACGACGGAGAATTCTTCCACGAATTTGTCACAAGCATGCCCAAGCAGGACGAAGTTCTCGCAGCACTGGAAAAGGCCGGCATTCTCGGCGGTCTTCCCGTTGCAGAAGGCGTTCTGTGGTGCGCAACCGAAAAGGTCAGCAAGAATCAGCTTGACCGGGCGATCGCCATCGTAAAGGAGGTGCTTGCATAATGGAACTTCTTTTTGAAAAGAGCGTAAGCGGACGCAAGTGCAGCATCCTGCCTCCCTGTGACGTTGACAGCTATCAGCTGTGCAGCTGCACGAAGAGAGAGCTTCCTCTGGATCTGCCCCAGCTGTCCGAGATCGACATCACCCGTCATTACAGTGCGCTGAACAGACGCACCCACGGTGTCAATAACGGCTTCTATCCCCTGGGCTCCTGCACCATGAAGTACAATCCCCGTATCAACGAGGAGATCGCAGCACTGCCCGGCTTTACCGGGATCCATCCTCTGGCTCCCGCATACTCCACAGAAGGCTGCCGCGAAGCTCTTCAGCTGGCATCCAAGTATCTGTGCGAGATCTCCGGCATGGACGATATGACCTTCCAGCCGGCAGCAGGCGCTCACGGCGAATTCACCGGCGTTATGCTGATCAAGCAGTACCATCAGGCCAAGGGCGATACCGCAAGAACCAAGATCATCGTTCCCGACTCTGCTCACGGTACCAATCCGGCTACCGCTGCAATGTGCGGTTTTGAGATCGTCAATATCGCATCGGCTCCCGATGGCTGTGTCGATCTGGAGTCCTTAAAGGCAGCTCTCGGCCCCGATACTGCCGGTCTGATGCTGACCAACCCCAACACCGTCGGTATCTTCGACAAGAACATTCTTGAGATCACCAGACTCGTTCACGAGGCAGGCGGTCTTTGCTACTACGACGGTGCAAACCTGAATGCCGTTATGGGCGTTGTTCGCCCCGGCGACATGGGCTTTGACTGCATCCACATGAATCTGCACAAGACCTTCAGCACACCTCACGGCGGCGGAGGACCCGGTGCCGGTGCAGTCGGCTGCAAGCAGTTCCTTGCCGAATATCTTCCCAAGTCTGCCTCCATGGACGGCGAAGGACATATTCAGGTCAGAAGCTTTGCAGGCAATTTCCTTGTCGTTGTCAGAGCGCTCGCCTATATCATGTTCCTTGGTAAGGAAGGCATTCCCGAAGCTTCTACCAATGCAGTTCTCAATGCAAACTATCTGATGAACAGGATCAAGGGAACCTTTGAGCCTGCCTTCGATGTCACCTGCATGCACGAATTCGTACTGGATCTCGGAAACTTCGAAAAGGAGACCGGCGTCAGTGCCCTGGATGTTGCCAAGTCGCTTATCGACTACGGTATGCATCCGCCAACGATGTACTTCCCCCTGATCATCCACGAAGCTCTGATGCTGGAGCCTACCGAGACCGAGTCCAAGGAGACTCTGGACTGGGCGGCCGACATCTTCAGAAAGCTGTATGATCTGGGTCATGAAGATCCCCAGTATATGCATGATGCACCTCACCATGCACAGATCGGAAGACCGGATGACACAGAAGCTGCAAGACATCCCGTCGTTCGTTGGAATCAGCAGGACTAATCAGACCCACTGTTTTATGAAACCGCTGCCTGAACTCCAAGCAGCGGTTTTTTCTGACCTCGTGAGAAGGAGAAGCTCCCTATGATCCAGACCCTTCAGGTCTATAAATCTATAAGCACGGATCCCTACCGCAATCTGGCCATCGAAGAATATCTGCTGGATTCGGTGAAAAAAAACTGCTGCATCCTCTATCTGTGGCAGAATAAAAATACGGTGGTCATCGGAAAGAACCAGAACGGATGGAAAGAATGCCGTACTGAGCTGCTGAAAGAGGAGGGTGGGCTGCTTGCCCGCCGTCTCTCCGGCGGCGGCGCCGTGTTTCACGATCTGGGAAATCTGAATTTCACGTTTCTCGTCAATACCGAAGATTATGATGTGGACCGCCAGCTGACCGTCATCCAGAATGCCTGCCATCTGCTTGGCATAGATGCCCGCCGCTCCGGCCGCAACGATCTTCTTTGCATGGAACGGAAATTTTCCGGAAATGCTTTTTATAAAACGAAAGAGAAATGCTATCATCACGGAACGCTTCTGCTTCATGCCGATACGGAAAAGATGAGCCGTTATCTCAATCCCTCGGCAGCAAAGCTGAAGGCAAAAGGGGTCGATTCTGTTCGATCCCGTGTGCTGAATCTTTGTGAGGTAAAGCCAGATCTGACGGTGGATGCCATGATGTCTGCTTTGATCCAAAGCTTTGCTGCTGTTTACGGAGGGGAACCCATGGGCCT
>JABUTE010000190.1 GCA_021443825.1 Bacillota bacterium | reverse complement strand
CCCAAGCCTTGCGGCTGTTTCGCCGCCGAAAGGCGTGCCGGGCTGCTTCTCAAACGAAAAACGACCGCCCGGAAGAGAAAATGCTGGTGAAACTTCACGACAATACAAGGTTTGGTATATGTTGATTAGTCAACATTGCCGCACATAATAAAAGTCAAACGTTATATACTTGACATAACCAAAATTAGGTTATAATATTATTCCTATAACTGATTGATTCGGTGCGGGAACAAGACCCATGGGTAATAGAAAAACGGAACGAGAAGGAGGTCGCACAATGGCATATACGAGTTTCGGAGAATTCGTACGCATTTTACGAGTGAAGCATCACGAAGTAATGGGTGATATGGCGAAGGTTTTGGAAGTATCATTGCCATTTTTATCTGCTGTGGAGAATGGAAAAAAGAATGTGCCCACAGAGTGGATAGAAAAGATTACCGAGCATTACGGATTATCGGAGCAGGAACAAAAATCATTAGCGGAAGCGATAGAGGAGTCAAAAACGCACTTTAAAATTGTTGCAAGCAACGCTGGAAATATGAAAAGAAAGACTGCTTTGCAGTTTGCCAGATCGTTTGACGAAATGGATGATGAAACGGCACTGAAGATCTTGGCATTACTCAGAAAACAGGAGGATAAAACGGAATAAATGGATTATGAGACAAAACCAACAAGTCGATTGGATCTGAGACGTTACGCAAAGCTCCTCAGGGAACTTTTTGATGTGGAGCAAACAGGACCATTTCCGGTTTTATCCGCATTAGAGAGAATTCCAGAAGTATTCGAAGGAAGTGGCTTCCTTATCGTTGAGGATGATAAGTTACCCCCACAGACAATGGCTCGATGTATTTTAAATGATGATAATGGGTTCACCATAGAAATCAAAGAATCTGTATATGTTGGCGCATACGAGAAACAGATAGGAGCGTTCCTTGGGTTTATTTGTCATGAGATATGCCATGTTTTCTTATTTAAGATAGGATTCACACCTGTTTTTTCCAGAAGCTTTGCAGAGGGAGAAATGCCTGCGTATTGCAGTGTAGAATGGCAAGCAAAGGCTTTGTGTGCTGAAGTTATGATTCCTTATGAAGAAAGTCAGGGCATGAAGCTGGAGAAATTAATGAAAACTTATCATGTTTCCCAAGCCTTTGCCAAGAAGCGCAGAAACTTGGATAAGGAGGTGAGGCTTAATGCAAGAAAAAATAAAACGCAATGATTTGTTGTTGGCGCAGCAAATCATTACGTTTTATACCCTGGAAATGTTAATGAGAAATCCAAGTCTTGTTAATTGAAATATTAGCATTTCCCGGAAATAGAGTCAATTGGTAGAGTTTACAAATATCTATTATGAAGATTTCCGCCTTTAACGGTGGAAGAAAGGAAACGCTAATGAATAGTATTCTTATGCGAGAGAACGCATTATTTACAAGAAACAGCTACCCGTCTGCAGGAAAGTGGCAAATTCCCATTGTAGAACGTCAGTTCATTGATCTAAATGATGTTGCCTTGATTTCATATTCAGATATCCGATCGAATGATAACGAGATAAATAAGAAAAAAGGCGTCCACTTTTTTATAGACGATTATCGATTTGAGGGAATATACCGTAATCCGGAGCGGTCGCTTAGCCGATTATCACAATATCGATTCCTGTTGACTCCGGATTATTCGACATACTCTGATATGAATTATTGGCGACAGTTGGAAAGCGTTGCACACAGCAGATGGGTTGGTGCTTACTGGCAGGATGAGGGACAACGGGTTGTCCCTACGATAAGTTGGAGCACCCCTGAGAGCTACGAATTCTGTTTTGACGGGGTTGAGAAGCATTCGATTGTAGCAATCGGAATGATAGGTTGTAAACGTTCTAAGAGAGAGTTCCTGTCAGGGTATACAGAGATGCTAAACCGTATAGAGCCAAGTAGTATAATTTGCTTTGGTGCTCCTTTTAAAGAGATGCAAGGAAACCTTCTTGTCGTGGATTATCGTGAATCCAGAAAGGTGGTGCGATAATGGGCGGAAGAGGAAGTAGCACAGGTGTTAGTTTAAACGGCAAAAAGTATGGTACGGAGTACAAATCTCTTCTTACAAGTGGAAATGTGAAATTTGTTGTGCGATTGGATAATAGTGCAACTGCTCCAATAGAAACTATGACGAAAAATAGGGTATACGTAACATTGACACCCAGCGGAGATCTGAAATGTATTAGTTACTATGATAAAGACAATAAGAGAAAAAAACAGATAGACTTGGATAAGCCGCATCAAGGCGTATTACCGCACACACATCATGGCTATAATCATAATGAAAACGATACGGCAAAAGGCTATTCCAGGTTATCCGATAGAGAACGAGCTATGGTGGAAAGAATTCAACAGATGTGGAAGGAGGAAAAAGAGGTTGTCTGGACCAGATGGAAAAAACGTATATAAGATGACATGGGAAGAGTTCACCATCTACCAAAGATGGGATGAATTTCCAGAAAGGGCAACTGACCCGCCTATGACAGTTGATTTCGCGTTCTGGTACGGTGAAAAGCTATATTATTGCACAGGCGAAGATTTTGGAAACATCCTGGTTGATGCCGATTGGAATCGAATAGCCTATAATGTCAATTTTCTTTTGCTGTTAGAGATGCCGGTATTTGACGGACGATCCTTTCGAGAATGCATCAATGATATTCTTTTTGCAGAATAGCAGCATTACAGGGGCGTGAAAGCTTTTTCCGGCAAGCGCATAGCGAGTGCTTTCTCGAAAAAGGCACGCACATTTTGTGTGATCCTTTACGCCTTCCTTGCCTGCGATGAATACCATGCCACCGGCCGCCGAAGGCCCTTGCCCAAGCCTTGCGGCTGTTTCGCCGCCGAAAGGCGTGCCAGGCTGCTTCTCAAACGAAAAACGACCGCCCGGAAAATGGTCCGGACGGTCGTTTTTTCTTTTTCAGTCTTTCATGCCGACGACCCCGCGTGGATCGTGGCGGTGGCTCTTTTTGATTTCATCTGCGGCGCAGGCGGCTCCGTGAGATGCTCCCAGGTCCAGCAGATTGTGGCGGGCGATCCGAGCCTCCTCTGCCTTTTGGCGGGCCAGCCAGTCGTGCTTGCGGTCTTCCTGCAGGATGGATGCAAGAGACGCATAGCCGGCGCGGGTCGCGGCCTGTTTCTGCCCGCTTCGGGCGCTCTGGCTGTATTGCCGGGCGGCATTTCCGCCCTTTGCCGCCGGGGCTTTGGGCTTTGCCGCTGCTGCGGTCGTTTTCTGCTGCACGTTCGGCTTTGCTGCTGCCGTCGCCTCTTTCGGCTTTGCTGCAGTCTGCGTTTTTACAGCGCCTGCCGGACGTCCCGAGACCTGCGGCACGGTGATGGCGTCGCTGCGCTGCCGTGCAGGGGAGGTCTGGCCGTTCGCACTATTGACCAGCTTCAGCCCCCACTTGATGGCGCCGACAACGATGACGATCCAAAGCAGAGGAAGCAGAATACCGACGATAGGAAAGATTACAGACATGGTCTCAGAGACCTCCTTTCGGGGATCACTGGTTGCTCTGACCCTTTACTGCTTCGGAAAAAGCAGTCAGAGTTCCGGTCAGGTCGGCGATATCGGAAGGAACGACGATCTTGGTCGCCTGTCCGTCGGCCATCTTTTCGGCAGCCTCGAAGGAACGCAGGGTCATGTAGGCAGCAGCAGGAGCCGCCTCGTTGATCAGGCGGATACCCTCGGCCTTGGCCTTCTGAACGGCAAGCAGTGCCTGGGCTTCACCTTCTGCCAGGCGGATCTTCTGCTGCTTTTCTGCTTCGGCTCTTAAGATCGCGGCTTCCTTTTCACCTTCTGCGATGGTGATGGCAGACTGCTTTTTTCCTTCTGCGGTAAGAATGGCTTCTCTCTTTTCGCGCTCTGCCTTCATCTGCTTTTCCATGGCTTCCTGAATGCTTCTGGGCGGGTCGATGTTCTTGACCTCGACACGGCTTACCTTGATGCCCCACTTGTCGGTGGCTTCATCCAGAATGGCGGTGATGCGGCTGTTGATGTCGTCGCGGCTGGTGAGGGTCTCATCCAGCGTCATGGAGCCGATGATGTTGCGCAGGGTGGTCGCCGACAGGTTCTCGATGGCGGCCAGAGGTCTTTCCACGCCGTAAGAGAACAGCTTGGCATCGAAGATGTAGAAGAAGACGACCGAGTCGACCATCATGGTAACGTTATCCTTGGTGATCACCGGCTGGGGCTCGAAGTCTGCGACCTGCTCCTTTAAAGACACCTTCTTGATGACCTTGTAGATAACGGGCACCTTAAAGTGCAGGCCTGCCTGCCAGGTATCCTTGTAGCGGCCCAGCGATTCGACGACCCAGGCGTTTGCCTGAGGTACGATGCAGATGCACCGAAGAGCTGCGATGAACAGCAGCAATAACAGGGCGAGAATAAAATAAAACATACGAAATACCTCCTTTTGAAAACTGTACTATCGTATCTTAATTAAAGCATACGAAGTGGCTCGCAACAACCGAAATCCTGCGGAAAAAGAACCGAAAAGCGGGCATTTTTCGCAAATTAGAAGAGCGCCGTGCCTGCTTCCCTTCCGGGAAGAAGCCCGAAGAGATACGAAGAAAACAGGCTGATGGCCTGGTTCACCATGCGAAACCAGGTGGCCCGGGAGCATTTGAACAGCGCCATGTAAAATTCGGTGGGCTTGGTCTCGTATTCCGGCTTTACAAAGCGGGCATAGAGCAGATCTCCCGCCTCGGCCACCGCCGGGCTTGGCGAATCGAGAAAGTCGTCTAAGGCAGAGTTCAGCCGGGCCAGCACCGCTTCCGGATCTGCTGCCGCATGGCTGCCCTGCTTCGCCCAAGACGCCTGGCCGCCGGGGCCTCCCGTATCGAAGGGGTCTGCGCTCCCCAGCGCCAGCCGCCGGTAAGTCTCCAGCAGCTGCCTGGCCGCTTCGAAATTTTTACCGCCGGGGGAATTGAGGGCTTCGCCCTCCTGCAGAAGAAGAAGCAGCTGGTGCGGCGCAAAGGGCTCCTTTTGCTGCACGCATACCAGGCCGCCTTCCCTTCGGGGGCGAAAGACGCGCCCGTCGGTGGTCACCACCAGCCGGATGTCTTTTTCAGAAAGAAGGATGTTGTCGAAACGGGGCATAACGTCTCCTTTTCTTTAAAATAAGAAAAGCGGCTGCTTGGGGCAGCCGCTTCAAAATGTGTTTTACGCGTCGCGCTCCTTCTTTGCCATGACCAGCTGCAGCCAGAGGATCAGAACGAACATGACCGCAAGAATGGCAAAGCAGATGGCCAGGTGGGTCATGCTTCTGGGAACGATGCCCAAAAGCAGCAGCATGGGCGCGCCCAGCACGATAGACCACAGATTCTGATAGATCAGGTTGTGCGAGGTGGGCGTCTTGTAGAGTGGATCGACCTCGCGCAGCAGGATGATGCCGGTGGATGCGGTGCCGGTCAGCATGCCGTACATGGCGAGGAACATCTCGTCGGAATAGCCCTTGAACAGCTTTTTGCAGACGAAGGAAACATACAGATAAGTGACAACGGCACCGGCGATGCATTCCAGCAGCAGAGGCAGCCAGAATTCCTTGTAGCGGAAGGCCGACAGGTCGATGGAGGCGATGGAGGCCACTACCATGATATCGAACATGAGGCCGCTGATGCGGTTGAGCATGTAGTTGTTGGTATATTCTCGCTTCATGATGCCCTTGCGGCGCAGGCCGTTGCAGATATTCTTAAACAGGATGGCCCAGGCGGTGCCGATCAGGAAGTTGAAGCCCCAGATCAGCGGGTTGACGGTATTCATGGCAAAGCCCCCTGCGGGCAGCAGCACGAAGCGGTAGATCGCCCACATGGAGACATAGGCCGCTGCGTAGGTAAGAAAGACCAGCGCAAACTGCACCGTCAGCTTATCCATGGATTCGGATACGGGGATCTCGTTTTCGCCGCAGAAATCCTCGACGGTGAAATGGTCTTCGATCTCGCCGGAGATGCCCTTGAATTTATCGGAGCGGCTCAGCTTGTTCAGATAGAGCAGTCCGCCGACGCAGGCCGAAACGAAGCCCATGGCAGCGATGGTCAGACCGTAGCTTTTGCCGTTGACGAAGCCGTAGCCCGTCTCGTAGTTGACGCCCCAGTTGAAGGCCTGTCCGGGGCCCTGTCCGTAGCCCATGGGAAGAAGGATCCCGCCGGCGGCGAAGCTTCCCACCAGATAATACAGGGTGACCGAGATGGTAAGGCCTACCAGAGCCTGGATCAGATAGCCGCCTACGGTAACGGTGGAGGTGGCGAATACATCGCGGCGGGCCTTCTTGCCCTTGACCCCGTCCAGATGGCGCCAGGCCAGCGCGATGAAGCCGAGGCCGAGGCCATGGTAGGTGAGGCTTTCCAGCACGGTCAGATCCAGCAGCTGGATGTGAAGGATGCTTTCGCAAAGGGTCTTGGCGAGCAGCACCAGAAAGCCGCCCAGTACGGCGCTGGGCAGCAGGGATCTGCGCATGAAGCTGAGCTTGGTTCGCAGTACATTGGCCAGGATCATGGCGCCCAGAAGGATGGCCAGGGTAACCACAAAGGACCAGACCTGGATATCCCAGAAGTTGAATTCTCCAGTCATAAAAAGATTCCTCCTTAACGAGATCTATAATACGCCGCCCTCGTTGGGGCAGACAAGACGGTAGAGATAGAGATATTTCAGCGCATTGAAGGAGACAGGCCCCTTGCATTGCAGATGCTCTTTCCGGCCTTCCAGGTGAACGAGCAGCAGGTTTCGCTGGTTGATGGCCATGCCGCTGATCTGCTCGTAGGGGATGGTCAGCGTGCCCGCCGTAAGCCGGTCGGCATAGGCGGTGAGGGTCACGGTCCGCTCATCGGCGATCCGGTGATCGGCGTCGACGGTCTGCAGGGTGACCTTGTCGGTGAAGAGGCTTTCGGAAGGCTCCTTCGGCAAGTTCTGCTGCAGCCATTCCTTTTGGGCTTCATCCAGCTGGGTAACGGTATAGGTATCGGCGCCCTCGTGCAGATAGCCGTAAGGATCCATCACCGCGTCGAAGCCGCAGTCGCAGAAAAAATGGTCGATCTTTGAGTGGAGCCCCCCTGCCCGTTTGCATTTCGGGCAGATGAAGATGGTGGATTCCAGGGCTTCTGCAGGGGTCTTTCCCTTGTAGGCGATGGGATCCTTCTGCTGGTCGGCGTAGGCGTCGGCATACAGGTCGCGGACGATGGCCTGGTTGACCTGGGCAGGGGTCATCTCTTTCAGCTGCTGGGGCGAATAGACCCCGGCGATCTTTCCCTGCAGCTTGCCTCTTCGTCTTCCAACGCCCCACCGGGGCCAGGAGAAATAGCCGCCGCTGAATCGGTAGGTGATCAGATAGGCGCCGCTGCTGCGGGCCATTTTGCCCGTTGCGGAAGGAATGGGACAGGTTCGGCCCGAGAAGGAACGGTTTCCTTCCGGAAAAAGGCCTACGCTGCTGCCGCTGCGCAGCTTTGCCAGGATATTTTTCGTGGTGGCGATGCCCTGCACCCCTTTATAGTGGATGATGGGATCGAAATACTTGACCACCAGCTTGCCCAAAAGCCCCATGCGGACCACGTTTTCGGTAGCGACGAAATACAGCTGCTTTTTCGCTGCGAGGCCGGCCAGAATGCAGTCCAGATCGGTGTTGTGATTGCACAAAAGCAGATAGGGACCGTCCAGCTCGGGCAGGGGCTCGTAGGTATAGTTAAAATACAGCTTCATGGCCGGCTTGACCACCGGATAAAGCACCTTGAACACGTTTTTATGAAGGGTCAAAGGTTCCATAAATATCTAATTCCTGAGGGAAATATTTAATAGTACTAATTTAACACAAACGGCGCAAAAAATGAATAACGCAAGCACGCGGGCTCCTGTAAAAAAATACCTGTTTTGCGTAATTTTCTGTAGAATATAAAAGTTGCGTTTGATATACTTGAAAGGTGTTATTTTTTTGCTAAACTGTAGTTAGAGAAAAAGAAGGTGAATGCATTTATGAAAAAAGGTTTCGATCCCGAAGTATATCTCGAAGAGCAGTCTAAGTACATTCTGCAGAGAATACAGGATCAAAATGCAGAGCGTCTGTATCTGGAATTCGGCGGTAAGCTGGTCCAGGACAAGCATGCTGCAAGAGTTCTTCCCGGCTTTGATGAGAACGCAAAGATCAAGCTTCTCTCCAAGATGAGAGAGCAGACAGAGATCATCATCTGCATCTACGCAGGTGCCATCCTGACCAACAAGACCCGCCAGGATTTCGGAATCACCTACGATCTTGAATGCATGCGCCTCATCGATATGTTCCGCAGCTATGATCTGTCGATCAACAGCGTCGTCATCACCCGCTATGAAGACCAGCCTGCGGTCAATACCTTTATCAACAAGCTGGAGCGCCGCGGCATCAAGACCTACAAGCACTATTATACCAAGGGCTATCCCACCGATGTGGATACCATCTGCAGCGATCAGGGCTACGGCAAGAACCCCTACATCGAGGTCACCAAGCCCGTCGTCGTCGTCAACGGCCCCGGCCCCGGCTCCGGCAAGCTGGCCACCTGCCTGTCGCAGCTCTACCACGAAAAGCAGAGAGGCGCCAAGGCAAGCTACGCCAAGTTTGAGACCTTCCCCATCTGGAACCTGCCCTTAAAGCACCCTGTCAACATCGCTTATGAGGCTGCTACCATCGACCTGAAGGACGTCAACCAGATCGACTACTTCCATCTGGAAAAGTACAACAGCCCCGCGGTCAACTACAACCGCGACCTGGAGGCCTTCCCCGTCGTAAAGAGGATCATCGAGCGCATTACCGGCGAGGAGTGCGAATACCATTCTCCCACCGACATGGGTGTCAACCGGGCCGGCTTTGCCATCTTCGACGATGAAGCCTGCCGCGAAGCAGGCCGTCAGGAGATCATCCGCCGCTACCTGCTGGCAAGGGTCGATTACAAGAAGGGTGTTCTCGATGAAGATGCTCTGCAAAGAGCCAAGCTGCTCATGGACGAAGTCGGTGTCAGCCCCGACGACAGGCCTGTCGTTCAAAAGGCCATCGACTATGCGGAATTCAAGCGCGCCCAGAGCAAAAAATACGAAAATGTCATCGCTATGGCAATGCAGCTGCCCGACGGTTCCATCATCACCGGCCGCAGCAGCAAGCGCATGGTCGCAGGAGCCGCTCTGGTGCTCAACGCCATCAAGAAGCTTTCCAACTATCCCGATGATATCCTGCTGATCTCGCCGGATGTGATCAAGACCATGCAGTACTTGAAAAAGCACATCCTTCACAGAGAAAAGGAGACCCTCAATCTGGAAGAAGTGCTCTCTGCGCTTACCATTTCCGCTACCATCAATCCGATGGCATCGATGGCAATGGATAAGCTGGCCCAGCTGAATGGCTGCACCGCCCACTGCACGGCGATCTTAAGCGATGCCGATGCACAGATCTTCCACGATCTGGGTATCGATGCGACTTGCGAACCTGAGTTCGCGTCCAACAGCCTCTACGGAATCTAAAGGGGCTGTCAACAGGGGGGATGAAAGATGAAAAAACTGATTTCACTTGCTCTTGCGGCCGTACTGATATTGGGGAATGTCAGCATGTGCTTCGGAGCAGACACGTCGATCCGATACAGCTACCGGACGAAGAATCTGATCGAATACGACACCATCAACACGGTGTCTTCCATTCGCGTCAAGCTGACGGTGCCCAATTATATCGGGTCGCTGGATGTGGAGCTGCAGACCAGCGAAGGCAGCGGCATGCAGAAGGTGCATGTCGTTTACCTGCCCGACAACAAATGGGATAACGGCAGCTATTACGGCGCCGTATCCGGCGTGATCAATTCCGGAGCCAACAAGGTCTATTCCTATAACGGCGACCTGGTGCTGTGGAAGGATCTTTACAGCTACGGCTTTCTGGCCCATCCGGGCGGACAGTACACGGCCGACTATAACAGCCTGCAGATGCATTTTCTCAACGGGCCCGGCCTTTATACGGCGCTGGCAAGCATTTACTACAGCACCTCCGATCTGGGCCTGAACACCGTTGCCGAAATGCAGAGCAAGGCGCCCGGTTCGCTGAAGCTGACCGGAGCCGGCTATCCCTTCATTCTGGCGCTTAACGATACTACCATCAAGTATTTCTATGAGCACGGCACCCTGAACAGCTACAGCAAGTTCGACTGGCCGGGCCTGAAAGACCTGCTGGAGGATTCCCGCTACGAGATCGAATCGGTGGCCGCCGAGCAGGCGCTGAAGAATTTTAAAGCGCGAAAGAATTATTACAACGGAGTCTTTCTTGATGTGGGAATCGGCAAGACCGCCTGGTACGACGACAATGTCAAGACAGTCTACCGTCTTGGTCTGATGGAAGGAAACGACGGCTACTTCGATCCCAACGGAAATATCACCCTGGCCCAGGCGATCGCCATGGCATGCCGCCTGCATAACATCTACAACGGCGGAAACGGTGCCTTCTCGGAGGGACCGATATGGTTCAGCGTCTATGTCAACTACGCAAAGAAGAACGGCATCATTAAGAATACCGACTTCAATGCGGTGACCAAGGGCAACAGCGCCTACAGCCGCTATGCCACCAGAGCAGAGATGGCTTACATCTTCTGCAACGCCATGCCGGCAGACGCTCTGCCCAAGATCAACCGGGTGACTAACATTCCCGATGTCTACACCAGCACCAAATACATGACCTCGATCTACGATCTGTATCAGGCCGGTGTATGCGAAGGCGATGCCAAGCACCGCTTTTATCCGAACAATAACATCACCAGAGCTGAGGCAGCAGCCATCATCTCGCGCATGGCAGATACCTCCCTGCGCAGCCGGTTTACCCTCCGGTAGGTGCTGCTCCGCTGAAAACCCAAAAACGCAAAACGTCCCGACCGGAAAGCTCCGGCCGGGACGTATTT
>JABUTE010000204.1 GCA_021443825.1 Bacillota bacterium | reverse complement strand
CCCCCACCCCTCGCAGAGCCTCCCTTCACGGCAGCCCCCTCCCCATTTCTTTTTCCTTTTTATTTGTCAACTGGCGATTGACCTTTTTTCGCTTTCAAGGGGCTATCCTGTAACCACAACACAGACCTGCCCCACACCGGGGCTCACCCGAAAAGCGAAGCAGCTTCGCAAGCATAACGATACAAAGGAGATAAGAACAATGAAAAACACACTTACCGAACTGGTCTTTTTACTGGATCGCAGCGGCTCCATGGCCGGCGCGGAAACAGACACCGTCGGCAGCTTTAACAGCGTCATCGAAAAGCAGAAAAAGGAGAACTGCCGCTGCCTGGTCACCACCGTGCTCTTCGATAATTACATGGAAACGATCCACGACAGAGTTCCCCTCGACAAAATTGCGCCTCTCACCGAAAAGGAGTACTATGTAAGAGGAAGCACTGCCCTGCTGGATGCCGCAGGCACCACCATCGACCGCATCCGTGATCTTCAGGAACACGCAGGCAGCGAAAACAAGCCTCAGCAGACCATCGTCGTGATCATCACCGACGGCATCGAGAATGCCAGCCGAAGATACTCCTACCGGGAGGTATCTGCAGCGATCAGCCGGATGAAGGAATCCTATGACTGGCAGTTCCTCTTTCTGGGTGCCGACATCGACGCGGCGAAGGAAGCGCAGCGCTACGGCATCGACCCGGAATACGCCGTCGACTTCAAAAAAGACAGGGAGGGATTCACGGCCGTGCACACCTTCATCTGCAGTGCCGTGGAAGAAATGCAGACCGAAGGCCGCATCTCCGAGCGATGGAAAACGGCCGTTCAGAAAGATATGCAGCGCAGAGATAAAAAGTAACAGGCGCTCTGCCGCCGTAATAACAGCAAAAAGGAGCCGCTTCATATGCGACCGAAAAAACGAAGCCCCGTTTCCGAGGAACTAAAAAAAATCCTGACCGAATATCTGCAGCTGCATCGGAAGGCACAAGAAGACATCCCCTCACCGCAGCCGGCACCGCAGAGCGAGGCAGCCTCGCCCTGCTCTGTGGCCCCTGACCAAAAGAAAGCAGACGAGGCACCGGTGCAGCACCTGTTTTCTGCGCAAGCCTGTGCGATCACGCAGGAAGAACACGGCCTGCCCACCGCCCTCTGCAGCGAAGAGCACGCACTGCATCCTCGCACCGGCTTTGAAGACCTGCGGCTGGATGAGCTGCAGCAGCGGCTGCAGCAAAAAGGCCTCACCTTTGCCGAAGCGCTGATGGAAGAATGCAAGCAGCGGTCGCTGACCGATGCGCAGCTGTATAAAAAGGCACAGGTATCCAGAGCCACCTTCAACAAGATCATTCGCGGCCAGTCGCAGCCCGGAAAGTCCAGCGCCTGCGCGCTGGTGCTGGCCCTGGAGCTTGCGCCGGATCAGGCCGAAGGCCTGCTGCAAAAAGCCGGAATCTCTCTTTCCGACAACAACGACTTCGATCTGATCATCCGCTTCTGCCTCGAAAAGGGGCTCTATGACATCGATACCGTCAATGACATTCTGTATGAACGTGACCAGCTGCTGGTCGGCTCCTCCGCCAGATAGCAGCGATGCCATCGGGCCGCACCCCCTTTTTTACCGCCCTCTTTCTATTCTCGCTGCCAAAGCGACCGCTTTCGGCAGCAGCAGCCCCATCGGCAAAAAAACGCCTGCCCTTTTCGAAGCATTTCGGAAAAGGCAGGCGTTATTTCGATCTTTATGCAATTGGAATCGCGGGGTCCATCGCCAAAATGCGATGCGCCGAAGACCTCTGTGCGAAAGCAGCTCCTATTTCGGCTGGGAGGCCATGGCGCTGTCGACCCAAAGCCCCAGAGAAGCGATGGCCTTCGACATCTCGTTCAGACGGGCCTTGATGTCTTCGAAATCCTGGCGCTCGTCGTCGCTGACCACCCCGTCGACGGTGATCTCGATGAACCGGTTCTTTTCCTTATCCAGCGCGTTGAGGGTAGCCAGCAGCTCCAGGGTGATCTGGGAAAGATCCTTCAGCTGGATCTCGGGCACATAGACCCGGCCGATGGGGCATTCGTGGCTGCAGTAATAATTATTGAGAGACGGCTTTTTATAGATCTGCGACATCTTCATGACCTCTTCCGGACGGGCCAGGGTCTTTTCGCCCTCGATCTTTTCGATCCGGTCGGCCGAGATGAACTCCAGAAGCTCGGCAGCGGCCTCTCTTGTCAGATTCATCTCCTCGCGAGACTGCTGATAGATATTCTTATTTTCTTTGACGGATTTTCTTCCCATTGCTTCCCCCTTTTGCATCACCGAAAGGAAATAGGCGATGCTATTTTTTAGATTTCTGCATTTATCCCTTATAAATGTGATTATATACTAAATACCGTCAATAAGGAATTCACTTTTACAGGAGGTCGCAATATGATCACTTTACTATTTCTCATCATGATGGCTGTCGTTTTCGGAAAGCTGTTTCTGCTCGCCGTAAGGGCCGCATGGGGGATCACGAAGATCCTGCTCTGGCTGATCTTTCTGCCGATCACCATCGCAGTCCTGTTTTTCTCCGGATTGGTGCAGATCGCCTTTCCCATTCTCGCCATCATCGGTCTGGTATCGCTTTTCAGCTAAGTGCTCTTTTTCCGAATCCTCACAGCACTGCATCCGGGCCATAAAAAGCCGCCCTGCCTTCGCCGCCGAAAACCGGTGCGAAGGAAGGGCGGTATTTTTTATGCATCAATGCTTCGGTGCCTGCACGGGACAGTGGTCCGAAACCCTAATACTCGGCAAAGATCTGCTTCAGCTCTTCAAGATCGGTCGTCTGGGTCAGAGCAAGGCGAAGCAGCACGGCTGCCTTTTGGGGTGGCAGGTTGTTTGCTGCGATGCTGCCGCTCATGCTGGCCATATGCTGGGTGACCGGACCGCAGGCGATGCGGGATGCGATGACGCGGGGAATGGACAGCTTTTTGTACTCGTCGGCAACGGGGCGGCTGGTTCCGCCGGCACCGGCGCCTGCGATCACCAGACCCTCGTAAAGCTCTGCCATACAGGAAACAAGGGCAGGGTCTGTATCGATATGGAAATAGAGGATGCCCACCTTGGGCAGCTTTTCCAGCCCGTCGACGCAAAAGCGGCTGCTCACCGTATGAGGACGGGTGCTCTTGTAATAATAGAAGATATCTTCGTCGCGGATCACGCCCAAAAGGCCGCCCTCCACCTGATTGAGAGCCGTTACCGAATAGGTGCTTCTCTTCTGCACGTCGCGGCCGCCGTAAATGCGGTCGGAGAAGACGACCATGACGCCTTTTCCCACCGACTCCGGGCAGGCAGCGGTAAGAACCGCCTGATACAGATTCAGGGGACCGTCGGCTGAGGTGGCTGTTGCAGGGCGCATGGCGCCGGTGATGACCACCGGTTTTTCGGTCTTTACCACCAGGTTGAGAAAGAAGGCGGTCTCGTCCATGGTATCGGTGCCGTGGGTGATGACGAAGCCTGCGATCTCAGGATCGGGAGCCATCTCGTTGATAGTGTTCGCCAGATGGATCCAGTCCTTGTCGGTCAGGCTGTCGGAAACGGTGTTGCAGACCTGTACCGCCTCGATCCTTGCCAGCTTTTCGACGCCGGGAGCCGAGTCCACGATGGTTTCGATGGAAAGAGTTCCCCCTTTATAGCCGGTGGTCTTTCCTGCAGCGCCCTGTCCGGCGATGGTGCCGCCGGTGGCCAGGATCACGACTTTTTTAAGCGCTTCGTTTTCGTTCATGGTTACCTTCCTCTTGCATTATGCACTTCTTGTAAACGATAAGGAGCTTCAGGCGAGAACACTGCTCTGCCGCAGGAGCAGCTCTTTGAGCCGCTCCACGGTCTCGCTCACCAGCTCGCCCATGGAAAGGGGCTTTACCCCCACGATCTGATTGCTGCAATGGCTGACGGGAATCAGCAGCTTTACGGCTCTGCTCTGGCCGATGGCCACCGCCATGGCAGGGGTCACCTCGCCCAGCAGGGAATCTGCCGCTACGATGCCGATGGGGCCGACGATGATGTCGGCATCCCGGCAGGCCACGATCACCGGATTCTCGCCGGTGGCGCCGAAGGGCGCGCCTGCCTTCATCATGGCGGCTGTTGCAGTGCTGTTGGTGCCGATGGCATACAGCTCGCAGCGCAGGTCTTCTTTTATGATGCTTTCTACGATCATGCGGCCAAGCCGGCCGCCCTGACCGTCGATGATTACGATCTTCATACTTCCTCCGTTTGGATCTTACCTGTTTATTTTATCACAGGAACCGGCGGCTGCCCAGCAGAATAAACGGCTGCCGATCATGCCCTGCCGGTGCAAATGCGCCGGAGCCCTTTACCCCGAGATCTTCGCATAGGTGAACTGGCCGTCGCAGGCGATCACCCCGTCGTCGTGATAAAGCTCCACGGCGACGATGCACGAGCGGGAGCCTCTGTGGCGCACCTTCGCCCTTGCATACAGCACCCTGTCGCATTCTTCGGTGCTGACATAATATTGCAGGCTGCAGCCCTGGGTCACATACAGGGCGCCGGTGGCCCTTGCGCAGGCGCCGCCCACCGCATCGGCCAGGGCGTTGTAGGCACCGCCTGTCATGTGGCCCAGATGATCGGTCAGCTCCGGGCAAAACGCAAGATAGCCCTCAGCCTCATGGGGGTCTGCCGCCGTTACAACGATGTTCATAAAATCAGAAAAAGGATGGTGCTCCATCGTATCGACTCCTTTCAAGGGCCCTTCGGAACCCTTATCGGGTATTGTATCTGTTTTGCCTGTCTTTCGCAAGCAGAGGGCCGGCAAATGCTGCCCCGCAAAGCCCCATGGCAAAGGGGCGGGCAGGTCGCGGCGGCACGGGCGTTCGGTTTTGCTTCGGGGCCGCCCCCAAGGGGGATGCTTTCTTGAATTGCGCCCTGTTTCGTGGTTTAATAGAGTTGCGGAGTTCGGCATCCGCCGGCCCCCCATCCCTGCAAAGCAACGATCCTGTCTATCTATATAAACGGAGGAATATTCCCATGATCACCCTGCCCTACGGAAAGACCGGCATGCCCTTAGAAGAAGGTAACGCTGCCGTTCTTCATTCCCGCATCACCCAATTAAAGTCCGAAAAGTCGGGCCGCCAGCTGGTAAGAGAGGCTCTGGAAAATCCCATCGAAAGCCCCCGCCTGCGCGACCTGGCCAAGGGCAAAAAGACCTGCACCTTTATCATTTCCGATCACACAAGACCGGTTCCCAGCAAAGACATCGTTCCCGAAATGCTGGCCGAGCTCAAAGCAGGCAATCCCGCTATCGACATCACCTTTCTTGTCGCCACCGGCTGCCACAGAACCACCAAGCCCGAAGAGCTGCGCTCCAAGCTGGGCGACGAGATCTACGAAAACGCCAAGATCGTGGTGCACGATTGCGACAGCGAAAACAACATTCAGATCGGCATCCTTCCCTCCGGCGCGCCCCTGGTGCTCGACAGGCTGGCCATGGACGCCGACCTGCTGGTCGCCGAGGGCTTTATCGAGCCTCATTTCTTCGCCGGCTATTCGGGAGGCAGAAAGAGCATTCTGCCCGGCATCTGCGACCGTGTCACCGTTCTGGGCAACCATTGCGGCGAATTTATCGACAGCAGCTATGCCCGCACCGGCATTCTGAAGGATAACCCCATCCACGAAGACATGGTCAGCGCCGTGGTGCAGGCCGGCCTTGATTTCATCGTCAATGCCATCATCGACGAAAAGAAGAACTCCGCCGCCGTGTTCGCCGGCGACCCTGTTGCGGCCCACGAGGCCGGCTGCCGGCTGCTGCACGACTATTGCGTCATCGAGGCGGAATATTCCGACATCGTCATCACCACCAACGGCGGCGCTCCCCTCGATCAAAATTTCTATCAATGCGTCAAGTGCATGACGGCAGCCGAGGCAGCTGCAAAGGAAGGCGGTGTGATCATCGCCCTTTCGGAATGCGCCGACGGCATCGGCGGAGACGATTTCTACAGGCAGATGTCGGGGGGCGAAACAGCTCAGCAGCTCTACGACCGGTTCACCGCCGTGCCCAGAGAAGAGACCGCCCCCGACCAGTGGCAGAGCCAGATCTTTGCAAGAGTGCTGGCCCACCATCCCGTTATCGTTGTTACCCGCCCCGAAATGAAAGAGACCGTCGAGGCCTGCAAGTGCCTTTATGCGGCCACCGCAGACGAAGCCCTGGCCATGGCAAAAGCCATGAAGGGCGAAGGCGCCAAGGTCACCGTCATTCCCGACGGCGTTTCGGTCATCGTAGAAGGAAGATAATATGGAATACGAAGGAAGGATCTGCAGAGCCCCAGGCGAGAGGGCATCCTATATGCTGCCGGTTTCGGTTGGCTGCGCCTACAACGGCTGCAAATTCTGCGGACTCTTTAAGGATCTCACCTACCGGGAGCTTCCCTTAGAGCAGATCGAAGAAGAGCTGCAGCGGGTCAGCCGGCTGGGAAAAACGCCGGCCCGGGTCTATCTGGGCGACGGCAACGCCTTTCATATCAAAACAGAGCGGCTGGTGACCATTCTGGAAATGATCCGCAAATACCTGCCCGGGGTAAACGAGATCCGCATGGATTCCACCGTGCCCGATATCGCGGCCAAATCGGATGAGGAATTAAAGCTGCTGGCGTCGCTGAACGTAAAGCGCCTCTATCTGGGCATCGAAAGCGGCCTGGAGGATGTGCTGCGGTTCATGAACAAATGCCACACCAAGGAAGAAGCAACGCGGCAGATCGAGCGGCTGCATGCGGCCGGCATCGGCTACGCGGCCCATGTGATGACCGGGGTAGCCGGAAAAGGAAGAGGCGAAGAAAACGCCCTTGCCCTGGCGGAATTTCTCAACGAAACAAGGCCGCAGCTTTTGGTCAACTTTTCTATCTTTACCGGCCGTTTGCAGCCGGATATCGAAAAAGGCACCTTTGCTCGCGCCTCCGAGGTCGAAAACCTGCTGGAGGATGCCGTTCTGCTTTCGCACATCACCGTGCCCATGGAGGTGGACTGCTCCCACGATCTGGTGCAGAACCGGGTCTGGGGAAGGCTTCCCGAAGACAAAGAAAAGCTGGTGCGCCGCCTCAGAGAGTTGGCCGCTAAGGTGGAGGCCGGCGAGATCATCGCCCTGGAGCATCTGTAACAGTACGCCGGAGCGCCCGGCTGTGCTGCGCAGACGAAAAAGCCCCGGGGCCTCATCAGACAATATAAATCCCGCCCTGCTTTGCCGGATCGGCAAAGGGGGCGGGGGTTTTGTTTTTTGCCTGCAGGATCGGCAGCCGGCCGATTGTTTTGTTTTTGCCTGCCGGATCGGCAGCCGGCCGTTGTTTTGCGGCGCCTGCTAGCGGGGCAGCACGATGACCGGAGCCTCGTCGCTTTTCTTATACAGCACGAAGCGGCGGCCGATGGCCTGCACGTATTCGGCCTTCAGGGCCCGGGCAGCCTCGTTGGCCAGCTCCTTAACGGGGAGGTCTACATTATCTTGCACCTTGACCTTCACCAGCTCGTGCACACGCAGGTAATCGGCCATTTCGCCCAGCACGGTGTCGGTCAGCTCGTTCTTTCCGATATAGACGGTGGTATCCAGCCCGTTGGAAAGACTCTTTAAATAGGATCTTTGTTTTCCTGTCAGCATGTGGTTTCTTTTTCCTTTCATCAGAAGGTGATGGGCTGGGTAAGGCGGTTCAGCATGGAGACGGCCGAGTAGGCGATCAGGGTATGCATGTTGGGGCCGGGCTTGGCGCAGGCGCGCATCACTGCGGTGGCATAGTCATTTTCCAGCTCCAGCGCAAAGCCCGCCTTGCCGTCTTCGGGCTCGCGCACCTCAAAGAAGGCCTTGTCGAAGCCGCCGATGGCCATGGCTGATTCGATGACCACGTTAAGATGGCTGGGCTTTAAGGCAAAGCCCTCCAGGGCCGGACCGCGGTAGCCCACCGGCATTTCTTCCATATAGGTGCCGCTGCGGTGCTCCTTGGGGATCAGATATTGAACGATGGTGCCCTTTGCCCCGGGAACCAGGCTGTAGGTCGCCGCCAGATCGAAGGCACCCTCGGCGCCGTGGGGCAGATAGACCTTGCTGCCGCCCTTGCGGGCCGCCTGCTTTACGGCTTCGGTAAATTCGGCGTCGGCAAAGGCGCCGGTAGAAAGAGGAATGACGCTGACGCCGGCCTCAAGAATGGGAACGAGCATTTCCTTCAGCGCAGCAGGCTTGCTGGCCTCGACGATGATCTGCGCCCCCTTGGCGATCAGATCCTGCGGGGTAACGCCCAGGCTTCTGGAGGCGATGCCTACCAGCTCGCATTCGGGCGCCTTTCCTTCTTTGATGGCTTCTGCAACGATGGTGCCCAGATGTCCGGCACCGATGATTCCGACCTTTGTCATAGCGTTTCCTCCGTATTTAACAACAGTTGCTTTTATTCGTACAGAAAGATTATATCACATTTCATCCGCCCTGCGGGCATTTTCCTGCCGGAACGAGCTTTCCCCGGGCGCTGCGATACTCCCCGCTGCCGGCTGTTTTGTGATATAATGTTGTACAGAAAATTGAACTGCAAGAGGAGGTTTTCCATGACGACCGATAAATCCAACATGCTTTGCATTTTAAAGATCCTGGAGGAATACAGCGACGAAGATCATATTCTTTCCATCAAAGAGCTTCTGGAAAAGATGAAGCTCCTCTACGGCCGCAACACCGACCGCCGCACGGTCTACAGCGCGGTGGAGGCCCTGCAGGACTTCGGCTACGAGATCTCTACCTTTAAAGAGAACGGCAAGGGCTATTATCTGGTCGACCGCACCTTTAGCCCCAGCGAGATCCGCCTGCTCATCGACGCCATCTATTCCTGCGAATATATTTCGAAAAAGCAGACCGAAGAGCTGCTGGAAAAGCTGCGCAGCTTTCTTTCGGTGCACGACCGTAAAAAATACAGCTATACCAACATCATCTCGCCCGATAAAAAGTCGCCTAACGCAGAGGTGTTTCTCAACATCGAGATCCTGGATGCGGCCATCACCGAAAAGCGCAAGGTCAGCTTCACCTACATGGATTACGATTACAACAAGAAGCTGAAGCCCCGCCGCGACGAGAAATATATCGCCAGCCCCTATGCCATGATCTGCGAGGATGCCCATTACTATCTGGTGCTGATCTCGCAGGGCCACGACAGCCCCAGCTTTTATCGCATCGACATGATGAAGGATATTCGCATTCTGGAGGAGCCGCTGGATTATTCCAAGAAGGATGCCAAGCTGGATTCTCTGCGGCGGGTGGTCTATGCCCACAGCGGCGAGCCGGAGCAGATCCATCTGCACTGCGATAAGCAGGTGCTGCGCTACGTGATCGAGGATTTCGGCGGCGACGTGCTCATCGAGCCCCGCGAAGACGGCAGCTTCGATGCCATGTTCAAGGCGGCTCCTCAGGGGCTGATCTATTGGGCGCTGCAATATATGCAGAATGTGGAGGTCATCGCTCCCGCCCATATTCGTGAGCAGGTGATCGAGACCATCCGAAACAACAAGTATACGGAATAGGAAAAAGAGATCGTCCTCTTGCAGGGGGCCTCGGGGCGAAGGGCCCCGTTATCACGGCACGGCGGGCGAAGGGCTTTGGCCGTACAGCGCGCCGGGCCAACGGGATGCCCGGCTCCGTTCCTTTCCCTCAAAACGCAAAACAGCAGCCTCCGTTGGGAAAAGCTGCTGTTTTTTCATGTCTTTTTTGAGGAAGGAGCCGGCCGGAAGGCCGGAGGGGATGGCCGGCAGGGGAATATCGGTGCAAAAGCCGGGGCGGGCGACTGGTGCGGGAGCCGGCTGCCTTTCTACAGAATGCCCAGATAGGTAAGGATCTCCTGCGCGTTGGTGTCGTGCTTTGCCTTGGGATAGACCTTTTCGATGATGCCCTCTTCGTTGATCACATAGGTGGCGCGAACCACGCCCATGGAGACCTTGCCGTAGAGCTTTTTCTCCTGCCATACGTCGTAGGCCTCAATGACCTGACGCTCAGTGTCAGCCAGCAGGGTCAGGTTCAGCTCGTACTTTTCTTCGAACCGCTTGTGAGATGCCACGCTGTCTTTGGAAACGCCCAGAACGACGATGCCGTGCTCTTGGTAGATGTCCATGACGCCGGTAAAGGCGCAGGCCTGCTTTGTGCAGCCGGAGGTGCTGTCTTTGGGGTAAAAGTAAAGAACGACTTTTTTGCCTGCGAAGTCGCTGAGGCTGACGTTATTTCCGTTCTGATCGGGAAGAGTGAATGCGGGTGCTTTTGTTCCTTCTGTGAGCATGAGGTGCCTCCTGTAATGATGATGGAATGCCGGCGGGGCCGGCGGGGATAACGGATGTTCGGGGGGATGACCGCTGCAGAAAGCCGATAGGTCGGCAAGGGGCGCGTCGACGCGAGAGGCGGGCTGCCGGGGCAGCTGTCTCGCCGGATGGAATCGCAGAAGCCGGGGCTGCAAGAGCCGGGGCTGTTATTCGCCGCTGGTGTCTGCGCGGGTCAGGGCCAGGGCGCAGCCGGCAGCAAGAAACGCCAGCGGCGTGGTGTAGCAGGTAGCGATGCCGAAAGGCGCCTGCAGCAGATAAAAGAGAAGGCCGCAAAGGCAGATGACGGCGCCTTTGGGAAACCCTTTTCTGATTGTCTGAACAAAGAGTGCCGCGGCAGCTGCAAGAAGGGCCAGCAAGGCGGGAATTCCCTGGCAGACGGCGATGTTCAGATATTCGTTGTGGGCGGCATCGATGATGCGGGTAACGGTGCCGCTTGCTGTCTCTCGAACGAATGGGGTAAACTGCAGCTGCGACAGGCATTCCGGGCCGCAGCCAAGAAACGGCCGCTGCCCGATAGCTGCGATGCATTGCTTCCAGATGCCGATGCGGCCGGAACCGAAGCTGTCTTGAACATCGCCGTGAAGAATGGCATGCAGCTCGCCTATGGCGCCGTCAAAGGGCACCAGCCAGACGGCCAGCAGAGCGATCGCCAGCAGCAGAACCACGTTGCGCAGCAGCTTTTTCGCGCCGGCCCGGGAGATCGAGGGCCTTCGGGAGGATCTTCTGCGCTTTCCTTCGGTAGAGTTGGCTTTGGGTGCGGCGAGGTGGGATCCTTGAGGATCGGCGGAACAGGGCTTTTCGGCTGCGGCGGAACGGAGTTTT
>JABUTE010000247.1 GCA_021443825.1 Bacillota bacterium | reverse complement strand
TGCCGTAACAGAACGGAAGCTGCAGAGACTGTTCCGCAACCACGATGCAAGTCATATGATCAAGCGCTGCAACGACTTCGGCGCCGGCGGCGTATCGGTTGCCATCGGCGAGCTGGCCGACGGTCTTAGGATCGATCTGGATGCTGTTCCCAAGAAGTACGAGGGTCTGGACGGTACCGAGCTGGCCATCTCCGAATCCCAGGAAAGAATGGCATGCGTCATCGAGCCAGAGAATCTGGAGGCCTTCATTGCGCTGGCTTCTGCCGAGAACCTGAACGCGGTTCCCGTTGCCGTCGTTACCGAAGAGCCCCGTCTCGTCATGACCTGGAACGGGAAGAGCATCGTCGACATCAGCCGTGAGTTCCTCAATTCCAACGGTGCGGAAAAGCATATTCAGGTGGCTCCCGCGAAGGCCTGCTGCCCCGCAGACGAAGTGACCGGCAGCTTTACCGAAAACATGAAGGCAATGGCTTCCGATCTCAACTGCTGCTCCAAGCGCGGTCTTTCCGAGCGGTTCGACTCCACCATCGGCGCAGGCACCGTGTTGATGCCCTTCGGCGGAAAACATCAGCTGACCCCCATCCAGGCGATGGTCCAGAAGATCAGCATGGAAGAAAAGCATACCGATGACTGCTCGCTGATGAGCTTTGGCTTTAACCCCTATATCTCTGAAAAGAGCCCGTATCACGGCGCATATCTTGCGGTCGTCGAATCCTGCTGCAAGCTGGTCGCTACCGGCGCCGATTTTCAGGATGTCTATCTCAGCTTCCAGGAGTATTTCGAAAAGCTGGGCAGCGATCCCGTCAAGTGGGGCAAGCCCTTCTCCGCTCTGCTGGGCGCCTTTGAGGCACAGAAGGGCCTTGGAGTCGGCGCCATCGGCGGCAAGGACTCCATGAGCGGATCCTTTGAGGATATCCATGTTCCTCCCACTCTTATCAGCTTTGCGGTCACCACCCAGAAGATCAGAGATATCGTTTCCAATGACTTTAAGGCTGCCGGTCATAAGGTTGTCATCCTCAAGCCGGAATACGACGAGACAGGTCTTCCCACCTGTGCTTCGCTGCTGCAGAACTTTAAGACCGTTGCCGGCCTGCTGCACAGCGGCAAGGCTGTTGCCTGCTATACCCCCGGCATGGGCGGTGTTGCAGAGGCGGTGATGAAGATGGCCATGGGCAACGGCTTCGGCTTTGCCTTTGAACAGCTGCCTTTGGCCGATCTGTTCGGCACCTGCTACGGCAGCTTCGTTCTGGAAATGGCAGATTCTGCCGAGGGCCTGCAGGTCATCGGCACCGTTACCGAAGAGCAGGCCTACACCATGGGCAGCGAAAGTGTCTGCGGCTGCCAGATCGCCGCTCTTTACGAAGATAAGCTGGAGGATGTATTCCCCTGCAACATCGAAGCAGAAAAGATCGATGCGGTCAACTTCTCCTATCAGGCAGAAAAGAGACCGTCTCCCGTCATCAAGGTGGCAAAGCCCAAGGTGCTGATCCCGGCCTTCCCCGGAACCAATTGCGAATTCGATTCCGCCAAGGCGGTCAGAGATGCCGGCGGCGACCCCAAGATCATGGTGATCAAGAACCTGACCGGCGCTGCTCTTACCGATTCGGTCAAGCAGTTTGCAGAAGAGCTGAAGACAGCTCAGATGGTCTTCATTCCCGGCGGCTTCTCCGGCGCAGACGAGCCCGACGGCTCTGCCAAGTTTATCACCGCCTTCTTCCGCAATGCAGCCATCAAAGACGGCGTCACCCATCTGCTGGATGACCGCGACGGTCTTATGTGCGGCATCTGCAACGGCTTCCAGGCGCTGATCAAGCTGGGTCTGGTTCCCTTCGGAAAGATCATGGATACCGACGAGAGCTGCCCGACCCTGACCTTCAACACCATCGGACGCCACCAGTCCATGATCGTCAACACCAGGATCGCCTCCAATAAGTCGCCCTGGCTGTCGCTGATGAACGTGGGCGACATCGTCAGCGTTCCCATCTCTCACGGCGAAGGCAAGTTCATCGCTTCCGAAGAGCTGATCCGTCAGATGGCAGAAAACGGCCAGATCGCTACCCAGTATGTGGATCTTGCCGGCAATGCCACCGGCGATGTACGCTTCAACCCCAACGGCTCTGTATGCGCCATCGAGGGCATCACCTCTCCCGACGGCCGTGTCTTCGGCAAGATGGGCCATTCGGAGCGTGTAGGCGAAGGCCTTTATAAGAATGTTCCCGGTAACTACTTCAACCGGATGTTTGAGGCCGCTGTCAAGTACTATAAATAATCCATCACCGGTACCAAAAGGCAGCCCTGCGGGGCTGCCTTTTTCTGTATGCAGCAGCAGAAGGGGAGGCGGCTACTGTCTTGACCTGGAGTCTGCTCCATATTGTAAAATGCAACCGTTGCGGCACTTTTCCCCAAACGGAAACGAAGAAAAGAGGCAGTTATGACCAACTTATTCGCAAAAATGATCGAACCTCCCCGGGATCACATTCCTGCAGCGCAGCAGCGGTTTTCCAACCGCGACCTTCGGATACTGCTCGTTCCCCTGATCTTCGAGCAGATCCTTGGCATGCTGGTGGGCGCCGCCGATACCGTCATGGTATCCTATGCCGGAGAAGCGGCCATTTCCGGTGTTTCGCTGGTGGATATGGTCAACGGCGTCTTCCTGTTCATTTTCAATGCGCTGGCAGGGGGAGGCACCATCGTGGTGGCACAGTATATGGGCAGCAGGCAAAAGGAGACCTCGCTGAAAGCCGCTAACCAGCTGATCATGATCACTACCCTGATCGCCGCGGTCTTCTGCAGCACCATGCTGCTTGGAAGAAGGCTGCTGCTGGGAAGTCTCTTTGGTCAGGTGGAGTCCGGCGTCATGAGGGCTGCCATGACCTATCTGGTAGTGACCGCCTTTTCCTATCCCTTTATGGCGGCCTACAGTTCGTTTTGCGCTTTATTTCGGGCCATGGGCAACTCGAAGATCACCATGAGGGTGTCTTTGGGCATGAACATTCTCAATGTGATCGGAAATGCCATCGCCGTATTCGCCCTGAAGGCCGGGGTGCTTGGCGTTGCCGTTTCCTCTCTTGTTTCCAGAGCTGCCGCAGCCTTTGTGATGCTGGTGCTGTTAAAGGAAAGAAAGGGCGCTCTGTATATCGTTCCCAAGTGGATCTTTACCTGGGATGGCAGGCTTTTACGGGACATTCTGTCTATTGCCGTTCCCAGCGCGGTGGAAATCGGCTGCTTTCAGGCGGTCAAGGTGGTGCTGGCAGGCATTACGGCCACCTTTGGCACAGCTCAGATCGCCGCACACGGCGTCGCCTCCTCGATTGACAATATTAATATTCTGGTAAACTCAGCGGTCAGTCTGGCCGTTCCAGCAGTGGTCGGACGCTGCGTAGGAGCAGGTGATCATGACCAGGCATCCTATTATACAAAAAAGCTGTGCCTCATCGCTCAATACGGCACCATGGTGCTGGACGGCGCCATGTATCTGATGCTTCCCTTTATTTTAAAGCTGTATGCCCTGTCGCCGGAGGCGATCTATTATACCCGGATCCTGGTATTGATCCATACCACGGGAAGCATCGTTTTGGGAACCGTGGCAGGGCCTCTTGTAACGGCCCTTCGGGCTGCCGGCGATGCCCGTTTTACCATGAACGTGGGAATCGCGGCACTGATCCTCGGGCGCCTGCTTTTTTCCTATCTGTTTGCCGTAAAGCTGGGCTTTGGGGTCATCGGCATGTGGATGGCCATGCCCTTTCACTGGGCGATCAACAGCGGAGCGGCGATTCTGCGGTTTCGCAGCGGTAAATGGAAAGAAAAAGGTGTCGCAAGGTAGAGGCGCCATTGCTGCTTAAGAGAATCTTAAGGTTCCGTCAGCGGAAATCGTGTTGCTTTTGCCTTCTTAAAATGCGATAATCGAAGAATGAATACTTACACTACTTATTACATTCGAAGGAAGCACCCGCTGGGGCTTCTTGCCGCGCTTTTGATGATCGTTTCTCTCATTGCGCGCGTCGTCTGCCATGCCGGTGCGGAGCAGGCAGGCCTTATGGTAGTGGTTGTCCGTGTTCTGTTGCCCATTGCAGCAAATCTTATTTTCGCATTGACGCTGCTTTTCCGAGGTGAGCAACAGCTATACGTGACCAGAGTACCCGTCGTGCTCTTCGGAATCGTTTATATCGACAGGATCGTCCACCTGACGGTAAACCTTCCGATGACTGCTATCTGTGTTCTGATCTGCATCCTTCAGACCGCCGTTTATGCGGCGACATACCGGGGGTATTTCAAGACGAAGCTGTGGGCGCTGCTCTTGTGGCTCATTCCCCCTGTTTTGTTCTGCCTGGATCCCAGGTTTTTTACCACCTTTAGGGGGGTGTTCGGGGTAAGTCCGTCCATCGTCATCGCAGACACCTTCTTTACTGCAGGTGTGCTCCTGACCCTTCTTGCGACCTGCCGGATGCCGGAATGGCAGGAGGGAGACCCTTACCGCCTTCGTCCGGGCGACAGGCTCTACGGAAGACTGATCCGCAATTTCGATCCTATGTCTCGCGTGGGAGGCTACCTGATGCCTTATCGCAACGGAGCCAGCAACGCCATGCTGGATAAGGTAGAGATCTCCAACATGGAGAAATACATCCATCAGAAGCGCAGAGAAGGGTTGAAGCATTTCGGCATCACCCATGTGATCATTGCGGCCTATGTGCGCTGCGTGGCGGAATTTCCCGGTGTCAACCGGTTTTTCGCAGGGCAAAAGGTCTTTGCCCGCTTTGATATCGTGGTCAATATGATGGCAAAAAAGGAGATGGAGCTTAACGCGCCGGAAGCGCTGATCAAGGTCCATCTCAGTCCTTACGATACGGCGGAGCAGGTCTACCGCAAATACGATCTGGCCCTGCAGGCCATTCGCGATGAAAGCGATGACGGCTTCGACAACGTGGTAAAGCTGTTCAACCTGATTCCGGGCCTGCTGCTCAAGTTTGTCGTCTGGTGTCTTACGGTGGTGGATTACTTCGGTTTTCTGCCCCAGGCCATCGTCGATATCAGTCCCTTCCATGGGTCTTTGTTCATTACATCGATGGGATCGCTGGGCATTCCTCCCATCGTGCATCATCTGTACAACTTCGGTGATGTGCCTGTCTTCTGTGCCTTCGGTGCCAAGAAGACGGTGCGGGAGCTGGATGCCGAGGGCAACATGGTGACCCGCAAGTATCTGGAATATACCATGAACACCGATGAGCGCACCGTCGACGGCCATTATTATGCGTCGGTTTTGAAGAAGTTCAAATCCTATCTTTCTCATCCCGAGCGTCTGGATGTTCCTCCTGCCGTTGTCGTCGATGATTTATAAAAGGATCGTCTAAAGCAAATGAAAAGCAGCTCTGCTGATCAGGCAGAGCTGCTTTTTTCATGGCTTATAAACTTGGGAAGCACTATTCCTGCACTAGCTCTTCCGGTTCCTCCGCAACAAAATCGAAATCGCCGGCAATGGTATCCAGGTGCGCTTTCATAACGGTCGTCCAGGTCTGTGCGTTGTCTTTTCCCATGGTATAGACCGGTTCTCCGTCCAGAATGGTCATATATGCGGGAATCAGATCCACATTGGATGCTTCGCGGGGGTCAAAGTCGAAAACGGCCAGATCGGCAGGGGTGCCTTCGGTCAGGCTTCCCCATTCCAGGGGAAGACCCATCAGGGCAGAAGCCTCTTCGGTGGCCTGGGCAAAGGTCCTGCCGCCGCTTTGGCTTTGGGAAAGAGATCCTTCGATGACATTGCCCAGATACAGCCGGCTGCGCTGCTCCTCAGAGATCTCTTCGTCATGCAGCACCAGCCAGGTCAGCTTCTTGTAGCTGTCGGAGATCTCGCCCAGAACCTGAATGGCCATCATAGCCGCCTCTCTGTCCAATGCCCTGATCCGCATGCCGTAGCCTCTGTCTGCCGCATCCAGCGCCAGACCCTTCAGGTATTCTTCGGTAAAGAAGCAGGAGAGGTTCTTATCGCTGCTGCAGTCGACGGTGATGCTTGTATAATCCAGCTTGCCCCCCAGCTCCAGGCAGTCGGTCTTGGCCTTGTTCAGGCTGAACAATACGGTCTGGGGATTGAACATGCGGTGAAGCGGATAGGATCCGTAGAATTTCTGCTTCAGCATGCCGCAGCTGATGGCGTTGATCAGCAGGTCGCGGTACAGCTTATCGAAATAGCTGTTGGAGGCGGTTCCCGTAACGGCAGTAACGCCGCGGACGGCTTTTTCATAGGACAGGTCCATAAAGCATTTTGCCTGGGCTTCATAATCCATGGAGATGACCGCGTCCAGAGCAAGCTCCGGGCTGATGGTGGTAGCGCCGATGGCATCGGCTCTTGCGGTGACCAGCTCAACGGCAGCGGAATTCAGACGAAGGCTGATACCGTCTTCGAACATGAGGATCACGGGCAGGCCGTTGGAAACCTCATTGATCCGGTCGTTGTAGGGGTCGGAGGCTTCTTCGCCTTCGGGCTGGGATGCTTCCTGCTTCTTCGCAAACAGTGCGGCCGGAACGTTCCATACCAGGCAGAAGCCGGCCTGGGTCTGGGTCTTTGCAAATGTGCCCAGCTCCTGCAGCAGCCGGTCAAGGGTCCAGTCGGGGGATGCCTTTAAAAACATGCCGGAAAGGACGGTGCCCGCCGGATCGGCAAAGGGCTCCCGAATTCCGGGGCCAAGCCAGCGGCCGCCCAGATCGTAGAGCTGCGTATCCTTCCCCTTCAGATCGCCGTAGGTATCGCCTTCGCCGATGATCTGGATCCTTCCGTCTTTTACGGAGACCCAGGTGCAGCTCTCCAGCTCTTTATCATCGGTGATCAGGTGCAGATCGGTGTAGATGGCGTCGGCGTAATTCTTCTTTTTTAAAAAATCAAAAAGCATAATGCGCTCCTGTTCTGATCGATGCTATACTAACGTTATCTTACAGTATACAGCAAGAAGGGTGAATTGAATATGAAATTCGACTTTGAATATTTTAAAACAGCAGCCGACTATATCAACGACCGGACAGGGGGCTTTGTTCCCAAAACGGGGCTGATCCTGGGGTCCGGTCTTTCCGGGCTGGCAGGGCTGATGGAGGTAGTATGCCAGATCCCCTATCAGGATATTCCCAATTTTCTTGTTTCTACGGCGCCCGGTCACGCGGGAAGGCTGATCTTCGGTTATCTGGAGGGCAGGCCCCTGGTGTGCATGTCGGGTCGCTTTCACAGCTACGAGGGCTATTCCTACGAGGAGCTGGTTACGCCTGTTCGGGTGCTGAAGCTTCTTGGCATCGAAGAGCTGATCACCACCAATGCCGCCGGGGCTATCAATGAGACCTACCGCCCGGGGGAGGTGATGCTTGTCAAAGACCATATCAAATTCAACGGCGACAGCCCCCTGAGGGGTCCCAACATCGCGGATTTCGGCCCCCGGTTCTTCGATGTGACCGATATGTATACGAAAAAGCTTCGCCAGCTGGCAAAGGAATGCGCCCCGAAGGCGGGCGTCACCCTGCATGAGGGCGTCTATTTCTTCATGACAGGTCCTCAGTTTGAAACGCCTGCCGAGATCCGGGCCTGCCGCCTTCTGGGCGGCGACGCAGTGGGAATGTCCAATGTGACCGAGGCTTTGACCGCGGCTCATATGGGCTTGCCGCTTCTGGCCATGTCGCTGATCACCAACATGGCGGCCGGGGTGCTGGACCAGCCCCTGACCACCGAAGAGGTCAACCGGGCAGGGGAAGAGGCAGCGCCCCGCATGGAGGCCTTTATGCGGGCGATCATCCGTGCTCTGGAGGCACGCGACAATGGATAAGATCGATTACTATTTCGTGATTCCTGCGGCGGCCGTCATTTTGTGGGAGCTGTACGGGCTGGCGGTCTGCGCCCGCAGGATCAGCATTTTCGGAAGACCGGCCGGCACTGCCGGATCCCGCGTCTTTCTTGTTGTCCTGATCCTTGCGGCTCTGCTGGCGCCTTCGGATATCGCAAAGCTTCCGGTGATCTACGGCTGCGCCTTTCTGATCTTTCTGCTTCACGGCTTTTTTGTGCGGGCAGGCATCGGAGAGAAGGGGTTTTACTGGAGCGCCCTGCAGGTTCCCTATCAGGAGCTGGAATACTATCAGGATATCCGCGATTATAAGGGCGGCTTTTCCATGCGGTTTCATACCCGCAGCGGCAAAGATTATGTGGTCCTTTTCCGGGAGGAGCAGCGGGGGGATCTGATCGCCATGCTCACCGAGCATCGGATCCGGGATTACGATTCCTTCCGGTTCTTCGACGAAGAAGAGTAGATAAAAAGAACAGCCATATCAAAACGGCAGCCTCTGCTTTGGGGCTGCCTTTTTCCTTGGTGTTATTCGGTTTCGGATGACGCCAGTTCTTCGTACAGCTCCCCTTCGTTGGCCTGCTCCAGCAGGGGCTCCTGCTGCAGCTTTCCGGCCGTATCAATGTCGGAAAACGTGAGGCATAGCACGGCCTGTGGCCAGTTCAGTGAAACGGCTGCCTGTTTTCCGACCGCGCGGCAGCTGCCCTCGATGGCGGCCAGCAGCTCCTGCAGAACCTCTTTCGTCAGATAGCCTCCCCGCCAGTGAAAGACGAAGGGCTTCTGTTTTTTTGCATATTGGGCGGCCCGCTTTGCAGCCTCTTCAATTTTCGTAAAGGAGAGCTTTTTCTGCATATAAAAGAAGGCATTGCCGTCGGTGCAGGGCGGCAGGGGATAGATGGGCGGCTCGTGGTCGCGCCCGATCTGTTGATCGCAAAGCAGAAAGTAATCGTAGCGGATCAGCGGCAGGTCTTTTTTCGAGAGAGAGTTGTCGAAGGTGACATCCAGATGGTAATACTTTCCTTCGACCTTGACCACATTCCACATATGGCGGTATTTGATCCCCTTTTGGGGATTGTTATCGCAAAGGGCGATAATGCACCAGAGGTCCAGCCGGTCGCAGAGGGCTTTGACCGTCTTTGCGATGCCCTCGCAGACTCCCACGCCGGTGCCCAGCGGGCCGATGATCTCGTGGGAATACTCCTTTTTCAGTTTATCGTAAGTTACATTCGAGCAGATGAAGTCGTGAATATAGATAAGCTTTTCCCTCTCCGAAAGGGTTTCGGCAGGGCGGGCCAGCTTGGTCAGGCGGGCATCCATGGCCTGAATATGACCTTTCCGCTTTTTCTTATCAAAGAGATAGGCAGGAAAAAACTCCACATTGGAAGCATTGTCGTAGTAGCGATAGGTAAACTGCACGGCGTAGAACAGCTCCGGATGGTCCATGCGCACCATGAAAAAAAGATCGGAGAGGCGTACCGGCGAAAGCCTGGGTACGGCAAAGGAGGAATCCTGCGAGGAGAGCCCTTGCAGCATGGCATGGTAGGCCTGCCGCTCTTCCTTGTTCAATTGGTTGTAATAATAGTCGTTGATCTTCATAGAACGATTATAGTATGAAGGAAAGGCATCTTTCAAAACATTTTTCGGCGGTTTTCTTGCAGTTTTCTCCCCATTTGGTATAATGACACGGTCTGCAAAAACAGATGAGAAACAACGAAATTGAGGTCATGAATCATGCACTACTATACTTATAATCGGGATCCCATCGGCTTTATCGACAAGGCGGCAATGGAGCAGGTCTTTCGGGAGGGCTACGAAAACGGCCTGGATATTCTGGAGCGGGGAGAAGGAAAGGTCGCCGACTACATTCCCGCCCTCGCCAAGGCTGATCCAAAAGACTTCGCCATCTGCGGCATGCTGATCAACGGCGATATCATCGCGCAGGGCGATATCGACAGACGGTTCAGCATCCAGAGCATCAGCAAGGTGATCAATCTGGCGGTCGCCCTGCGCACCTACGGGGTGGATGAGGTCTTTCGCCATGTGATGATGGAGCCCTCCGGCGATGAATTCAATTCCATCATCAAGCTGGATACGAAAAACAGCCTTCCCTTTAATCCGCTGATCAATGCCGGCGCCATTGAGGTGGCCAGCATGCTGGTAGAAAAATATACCTTTGAGGAGATGCTGCAGTTTGCCCGGGAGCTGTGTATGGATCCCTCCATCGAGCTGGATGAAGAGGTCTATCGCTCCGAGTTTGAAACGGGAAACCGCAACCGGGCCATCGCCTATCTGCTGCAGAGCAAGGGCGTTCTGCTGGCCGATCCCCAGAAGACGGTGGATCTGTATTTTAAGATGTGCTCTCTCAGCGTTTCGGCCAAGTCGCTGGCAGGGCTGGGCCTGGTGCTTGCCTGCGACGGCATGAACCCTTTCAGCCGGGAGTCTTTGATCCGGCCCGGTTATGTGCGGTGCATCAAGAGCATCATGTTCACCTGCGGCCTGTACGACTACTCCGGCGAATTCGGCGTCGATGTAGGAATTCCCGCCAAGTCGGGCGTGGGCGGAGGCATCATGTGTGCAGCTCGCGTGCCAATGGGCATCGGGCTGTGGGGTCCTGCGTTGGATGAACACGGCAACAGCATCGCCTCCGTTCGGGCACTGGAGCATATCAGTCACCGGCTGCACCTGCATGTATTTGATTATCGCTGAGGGGCGGCAGTCGTTTGTCACAACTGTTTGGGAGAAATTGTCGCAATTTTGCAGGCTGTTCACTCAAGGCATTTTTGACCATAGTTTTTTACACGTAAAGCCGTGGCATATAGGATAAAAAGTGAGTTGTTAACCCTCTAAACCGTTGGGATCGAAATGATTCCGACGGCTTTTTTTTTCATCGTCGGTCTGAAACGGAATATGCATAATGAATGACATCCTTCATTGTGCGCTCAGATTCTGATATCGAGCAGATGTGCTACAACAGCCCTTCATCTTATGAATTGATTTAAAATAAATATTGGCATCTTAATAGTTGAAAAAGTAAAATGATGTGATATAATTCAAATAACTTAAAGCGTGCTAATTATTGATTATTTTGAAAGGATTTGAAATAGTAGTATGAATAATTTAAGGGTAATTATTTAGAAAAATATGTCTGATTAATTTGCATTATAGGTTCCAGCATTCGCAGGATCAGGCTTTGAGATCTCTGTTTCATTTAGGTATCTTTTGCAACACTTTTGACTGTTTAGAGCTATCAGATTATTTAAGCTCGATAGGTTCTATATTTCTCGAATTGTCTATTTTGCGGAGGGCTCATCCCTTAGATTAAAAGAAAGGAGTTACAAATAATGAAAAAAGCATTTTCAGTAGTATTGTCTGTTGTCATGTTGCTTACTCTTTCTTCGTATGTTTTTGCTGTTAATGATGATACATTTGATAATAGCATTGTAAACGAAGATGTGTAATGGTATAGTAAATTTGTAACATTCCTGCCTAATAGGTATAATTCTATTAGGAGGACCAGATATGAATCATTACACCACAGAC
>JABUTE010000256.1 GCA_021443825.1 Bacillota bacterium | reverse complement strand
GCCTGTACGGCCCTGCTGCCCATGGGCATAGGCACCTGCCTGTGGGCCTTCTGCCCCACCGTAGGCGGCTGAGGGTGCTTCATGGATCTCATGGATCACAGGAGCCGGATCCAGGTCGTCTGAATCGCAGGGCTCTTCATCAAATTCGTCTGCCCGGGAGGCTTGCTGCGGCTCTTCAAAAGCTGCCTGTGCCTGCAGGATGACCGGAACCTCTTCCGCTTCCTGCCCGGCAGCCTCTGCCATTTCGCTCATTCCGGAGAAGGCAGTCTGCGGAGAAACGTAAGCGGAATTCGTTTCTTCGCCGTTCACCTGTGCGGAAAAGCGGCGCGCCGCATCGTTTGCCGGCTCAAAGCCGCCGTAGGCATAGGCTTCTCCGGGAGCCCCTGAATAAGCGTAGGCAGCACTCATCTGCCGTTTGGGCATCGCCAGAGCCAGAACCAGATAGACCACCGCACCGGCGGCATAGGCCAGGGTCAGCAGCACGAAGACCAGGCGAACGATCAGCGAATCGATATCGAAATATTCGGCAATGCCGCCGCATACGCCGGCGATCGCCTTGTCGTCTGTCGACTTATATAACTTTTTCTTACTCATTTGATGCCTCCTTGTCAGCATAGGAAACGAAGCTGATATTGTAATCCACATTGCCCTTGATGCCGTCGATGCTGCCGCTGCTGCTGTATTGCCAGATCTGGAAGGCATAGGGAAAGAAGGGCTGGTTGAAATACTGGGCAAACCACTTGTCGTAGGCGGTGAGCCGCTCCAGCTGCACCTCTTCCAGATACCAGCGGATGTGGGTATACAGCATGGGCGTATGGCCCGCTTCTTTGATCCGCTCGCAGAAGGCGATGGCATGATCGGTGCGCTGGGTGCTGGTCAGAAGGGTGGTCCGTGCTTCGGCAGAGGCGGCTTCTTCCATATCAAGAGCGATGGGCCAGGTGATGTCAAGGCCTTGGATGTTCTCAAGAACAAACTCCGCCTCTTCGAGGGCTTCTTCTTCGGTTATGGCCTGCGTCACGAAATAGACGCCTACGCCGATGCCGTTTTCGGCTGCGCCCTGCGCGTTCTGCAGGAATTTTTCATCCAGCACCAGCTTGCCGCTGCTGTAGCCGCGGTATCCCAGACGGATGAAGACGAATTCCACCCCGCTTGCGGCCACCTTATCCCATTCGATGTCGCCCTGATAGGCAGAAACATCGATACCCTTCAGCGATACGGTCTCGCCGTCCACCACATATTCCAGCTCCTTTACCTTTTTCGTACCCACATTGACCAGGTTGGAAAAGTCGTAATCGGATGGGGGAAGCTCTTTGTTGACCGGAACATAGGTGTAGTTGCCGTCCTGGGATTTATAGATGATATAGTTGCTGAAAAACCGCTGGGCAAATTCCATCATGCCGTAGCTCTGGTTCATATAATTCTTCAGCTGATCGATGGTCACCGTAACGGTGGAATCGCTGCTTTGGGGCTCTTGATGCTCGCCGGGGCTTTCCTGCTCCGGGGGCAGGGGAGTGCCTTCAAATTTGGGATTGGGCATCATCGGACTCTCCTGGGGCTTCAGGCTGCACGAGGTGAGCAGCGAAAGGACCGTGAGCAGGATCAGGATCGTTGTCAGGTGTTGTTTCATTGGCATTCCTTTCTTACAAGTCCGTATTTTATCATAGCGACCCGCTCTTCACAAGTGAAGAGTCTGTCATGCCCCCTTCACAGAAACACCGCAGATCCGTTGAAATATCAACATTTTAAGATTTCAGAGAGCCTTTTCTTAAGAATACTTTAAGGAAAGCAGACATCAAAAAACCGGAAAGAGGGTTTCTCTTTCCGGCAAAGGGACTGTTTTTCGTTTATGCCTGAGGCTGGGCCTTATGCATGCTGAAGGGCTTCGTTGATCGCCTTCGACAGCTGATCGCCGCAGGAAGTGGTCTTATAGCCGCAGGTGTTTCCTTCCAGAATGTCTGCGATCTCTCTTGCGTTCTTTCCCTCGACCAGCTTGGCGATGGCCTTCAGATTGCCGTTGCAGCCGCCGAGAAAAATAACATTGGAAAGCTTTCCGTCTTCGAGGTCGAAGGAAACATTGACGGCACAGGTGCCTTTCATATTGTAAGAATAACGCATGCAAAACTCCTTTCAATTCATGTCAAATCAGATATTGCTTTATTATACTTGACCGGATATTTCCGGTCAACGGATTTGCTGTAAAACGGCCTCTTTTACTGCTCTGCAAAGAGGTGGCAGGCACAGAAATGGCCTTCCGCGACCTCTTTCAGCTGCGGCTTTACCGAGGCGCAGGCATCCTTTGCATAGGGGCAGCGGGGCAAAAAGGCACAGCCGTTTTCGGGAACGGAGGCCGAAATGTCGGCCAGCTCCATATCCGCCGGCTTTACATCGGGATCGGGCACGGGAACGGCCGCCAGCAGCGCCTGGGTATAGGGATGACGGGGCGAGGTGCATACCTGATCGGCAGGCCCCTGCTCGACGACCCTTCCCAGATACATGACGGCGATCCGGTCGGATAAACGGCGCACCACGTTCAGATCGTGAGAGATGAACAGGTAGGTCAGCCCCAGCTTCTTCTGCAAGTCGCTGAGCAGGTTCATGATCTGCGCCTGATACGAAACGTCAAGAGAAGAGACCGGCTCGTCGCAGACGAGAAAACGGGGCGAAAGGGCCAACGCTCTTGCGATGGCGATCCGCTGCTGCTGACCGCCGGAGAAGGAGCCGGGATGGCGATCCATGCATTCGGGGCCGAGACCGACCTGAAGCAGCTGCTCCTGGGCCATCTGCCGGCGCTGCGCCCTGCTGCTGCCGATCTTATGAAGCTCAAGCCCTTCGGCGACGATATCGCCCACCTTCATCTTCGGATCCAAGGACCCGGCCGGATCCTGGAAAACGATCTGCATCTCTTTGCGGTAATCGTGCATATTGACATTGGTGATGTCGGTGCCGTCGTAGGTGATGGTGCCGCTGTCGGGCTCGGAAAGCCGCAGCAGAAGGCGCCCCAGGGTGCTCTTTCCGCAGCCGGATTCACCTACCAGGCCCAGGGTCTCCCCCCGGTAGACTTCGATGCTGACACCGTCGACCGCTCTGGTGACCTGGCGCTTTCCGCCCACGCGGGACTGGAATTCCTTGCGGAGGTTTTCGCCTTTGATCAATACGGCTGTATTTTCGGAACTCATGAAAAACCTCCTTTACTGCAGATAGCGCCAGCAGGCGACGGTATGATTCTCTTCGATGCAGGTCTCTTGCGGCATGGCATCGCATTTTTCATCTGCCATGGGGCAGCGCTCCTTGAAGGGGCAGCCGGCGAAGGGCGAATGGGGATCGTGGGGCTGACCGGCAATGACGGGCAGCGGCCGGGTCTTATCGTCGTCCATGCGGGGAATGGCAGAAAGAAGCGCTTTGGTATAGGGATGCACCGGATTGCGGAAGATATCGGCCACCATGGCCCGTTCGACGATCCGGCCGCCGTACATGACGATGACCCGGTCGCAGAGCCTTGCCACGATGCCGAAGTTGTGGGTGATGAACAGCATGGAGGTGCCGTTCTGATCCTTCAGCCGCTTTAAAAGCTTTAAGATCTGATCCTGTACGGTAACATCCAGCGCGGTTGTCGGTTCATCGGCCAGCAGCAGGCGGGGCTGGCAGAGCAGCGCGATGGCGATCATGATCCTCTGGCGCATGCCGCCGGAAAGCTCGAAGGGATACTGGTTCATGACCCGGCCCGCATTGCGGATGCCGACAGCATTGAGCATCTCTTCGGCCTGCTTTTTTGCCTCGGCCTTGGAGATCTGCCGGTGGGCAAGAAGGGTCTCCGTCAGATGGTTCCCAACGGTAAAGCAGGGGTCCAGACTGGAGAGAGGATCCTGGAAGATCATGGCGATCTCTTTTCCGCGAATGGCTTCCAGCCGGCTCTGGTCCAGCTGCAGCAGGTTCTGCCCGTCGAAGAGCGCTTCGCCCTCGACCATGGCGCCGCCTTTTAAAAGGCCCATCAAAGAGAAGGCGCTGACACTTTTTCCGCTGCCTGATTCGCCGACGATGCCCAGGGTCTCGCCGCTGCGGATGTCGTAGGAGATACCGCGCACCGCATACAGCTCGCCTGTAGCGGTGGGAAAGGTCACGGTCAGATCTTTTACCTGTAAAATATTATCCGTCACTGCGGTCACCTCCATCTACTGCGTCGCGCAGACCGTTGCCGATGAGATTTACGGAAAGCACACAGACAGCGATCACTGCGGCAGGAAGCAATACGGCATGAGGCGCAGTTCTTAAAGAAGCATAGCCCTCGAAAATGATCAGCCCCCACTCGGCCTGGGGCGGGTTGATGCCGACGCCCACATAGCCCATGATGGAGCACAGCAGGATCTGCTCTGCGAAGGTACCGGTCAGATGAACGAATACGCTGGGCAGAATATTGGGCAGGATATGCTTAAATACCAGGCGAAGCCCTTTTACGCCCAGGGCCCTGGAGGCTTCGATATAGGATTTGCTCATGACCTGGCTGACGCTGGCGCGGATCAGCCTTACCACCGAAGGCAGAGCCGAAAGAGCCATGGCATACATGAAGTTGCCCTTGCCCCAGCCCATCAGGCATTCTGCCAGAATGACCAGCAGAAGCGACGGCACGGCAGACAGGATCTCCATGGCGCGCATGATCAGCATATCGGTGGTGCCACCGCAGATGCCGGAGATAATGCCTAAGGTCATGCCGCCGAGGGCAGCCAATACCGTTGCCACGGCAGCGATCTTTAAGGTGTTGCGGCCTCCGTAGAGCACTCTTGCAAAGGTGTCGCGGCCGGCATAATCGCAGCCGAAGATATGGTCGGAGCAGGGCTTTAAGAACCGCTCGCTGACCCGCATTTCCGCATAGCCGTAGCGGCTGACCACCGGCGCGAATACACAGCAGAATAAGATCACGGCAAAGACGATCAGCGCGGCGACCGATACGGGATTTTTAAAGAACCGAAGCCGGGCAGAGGCTTCTTTTTTCGTTGCTGAGCCGCTGCTACGCATGGCCGGAACCTCTCTTTCCTCCGCCGGCGGTGATCCTCTTACGCAGCTGAGGATCGGCGCAAAGGCAGATGATATCGGTAATAATATTGAGAATGACCAGGAATACCGCCGTGCTTGCAGCGCAGGCCAAAATGATCTCGTACTCCACCTTGCTGATGGCCTTGATCAGATAAAAGCCGATGCCGGGAACCGCAAAGAACTTTTCGGCGACGAAGGTGCCGCCCAGGATCTTGGTGGCCGTTTCGCCCAGCGACGCGGTGATGGGAACGAGGGCATTGCGCAGGGCGTGAACGCCGATGACCGCCCTCTCCTTCAGCCCTGCGGCGCGAAGAGCGGTGATATAGTTCTTGTCCAGCGTTTCCGATACGGCAGCTCTCACCACGCGGATAAACTGGGAGATGCCCGAGGCCGATACGGTAACGACGGGAAGCACCAGCCCACCCGCCTGCTGCACCCCGTAGGAGGGCAGCCAGCCCAGCTTTAACGCAAAGAGCAGGGCAAGACCTACCGCAAAGCAATAGCTGGGAACCGACGAGAATAACGTTGCAACAGCGGAAATGATCCGGTCGGCCTTTCCGCCCGGATGGGTAGCCGAGGCGATGCCGGCCGGAATGCCCAGCACAGCGCTGACCAGCAGAGAAAGCCCTGCCAGCTTTAAGGTCCACTGCCACCGCATGAAGACCTGATCGGCGATGCTCACCGAACGGTTGGCGGAGGCGCCGAAATCCAGATGGAAGAATACGTTATAGCAATAGCGCACATAGCGGGTAAAAAAGCCCGCCTCGGCCGATACCGCGGAAAGCACAGGATCCAGTCCGTCGGAACAATAGATCTGCATCCGGTTCAGCGATGAGCCCGGCGTGATATACAGGATGCCGAATACCAGAAAGATGACGGCCAGTACCACGGGCACGATCAGCAATATTCGTTTGATGATATATTTGGTCATATGGATTCTTTCTATTCAGAAGCAAATGTCTTCTGAATGGTGCAAAAACAAGCGAACAGAATAATTATACCGATATCTTTCCTTTATTGCAAACCGAAACCGACCGGAATTTGTGAAGAATGCTCCTTAAATCAAATAAAAAAGACCTCTTCTTCATTTGATTCACCACCCTCTTTTCCGATAAACGGAAAAGAAAACAGCGATCCTTTCGAAAAAGAGGTCTTCTTTGCTTGTTTTCAGCTACTTGTCCCGATTGCCGGGGGTATGATTGGCAGCAGCCAGCTCCATGATCTCATCGTACTTTTTGCAGATATAATCGTAGTTGGCCGGAATATGGGGAACCTTGCAATCGCTGCAGTCCTTACAGATGCCGCCGATATACTTGAAGTTGCCGCCGCAGTTGTCGCCTAAGGCATACAGCGGGCAATAGCAGAAGAGACAGTTGAAATTGTCCGGATCATCGGTGGGATGGCACGGAAAATAGATGCAGTCTCTGTTATTGAAAAACCGGTAGCTGTTGGGCATGGCTCGTTCCTTTCGGACTACTTGCAGCAGTTCTTCTTGGCCTTCATGATGGCAAGGATGCGCTGCATTTCGTTGTTGACGATCATGTAGCCCTCGTCTACGCCCATACCGGGCTTCGCCAGGATCTGAACAGGCTTGGTAGCCATCGCGCAGTGTACGCAGACCTGAGCAGAACGGTCGGTCTCGTTGCAGGTTCCGCCCTGATAAGCGCCCATTCCGTGCTCCTTGCAATACAGAACGGCTTCGATGGTGTTGTTGATGCCGCCCAGGTCGGGAGTCTTGATCTGGACCATGTGACCTGCGTGGTTGTCGGTGAAGTACTTGACGTCTTCCAGAGTGTTGCACCATTCGTCAGCGACCAGCTCTACGTTGATGCCTCTCTTGTCAAGCTCTTCGGTCAGGCCCTTCAGAGCGATCATCTGGGTCTCTCTGTCGCAGTCGCAGTCCATGGGTCCTTCGATTCTCAGATGGAAGGGCTTTGCCAGCTCTTCCAGCTTGGCCAGGTAGTCTGCCATTTCCTTGTAGTTGTTGTTGCCAAAGGCAGCACCGATGGTGCCGTAAACGTCGATGTGGAAGATGGGGTTGTAGTCCTCAGACATTCTGTGCTGCAGGATTCTGTCTCTGAGCCATGCAACATAAGCCTCCAGCTTTTCGCCCTTGGGGCCCAGCTTGGTGTCGATGTTGTTGATCAGAGCGTGAGGCAGGACCTGAGCGCCCTTGATGATCATCTTGTCGGAGTTGTCGTAGCGATCGTCGCCGGACTGGGTGAAGATGTCGATGGGAGTCTCAGATACGGTGCAGCCGTATTCTTCTGCAACGACTTCTGCCATGATCTTGTGGTTTGCCTTTGCAACGGCATCCAGGATGGCCTGGGATACGCCGTAACGGATTGCGGTGTGAAGTCTCTTGCCTTCGACCTGGATGGCTTCCATCTCAGCGGTCAGCTGACGGAAGTTGTCTGCTTCTCTGCCTACCAGCATGGGCTTGATGTACTTGTCGATAACGGGAATGAAGTCCTTTGCCAGGAACAGGGGATCTCTGCCGCCTGCGCCGGAATACTGAACTGCTGCGCAGTCGCCGAAAGCGATCTGACCGTCTTCCAGAATGATCTGAACAGAGATGGATTCGCCGGGCATACGAACGGCGGTGAAGCCTTCGGTCACGGGAGCGCCGGTGTAGAATACGCCGTCGTGGCCGGCGCCCTGCTTGATGGCTCTCTGGTCATCAAAGTAGAAACCGGTTCTGCCTGCGGAGCAGACAACATCAATGATTTTCATTTTGCTTTATCCTCCTTAATAAGATAACAGCGTAATAAAAGCGTTTTGTAAGTTCTATATCAATGATAGAAACTACTTCTTTTCGGGGCGGCCTACGAGACGGCCCTTGCCGATGGCATAGATATCGTCGACGACCATGTTGAAGTGGATGGGTCTGTTTTCAAACTTGGAGCGCTCTTCCATCTTCTTTCTGTGGAAGTCCTTGACCTCCTTGCTGAAGGGCAGGTTGCCCATTTCCAGGATGCGGATGGCACCGTCGTTGTCGCGGGCGGGCAGCATCAGGCCTGCATTGACTGCGCAGGGAGCAAAGGGAATATCCAGAACGCCTGCTTCGACGCCTCTGCAGCAGCCGACGGCCCAGTCTTCATCGCCCAGCTCGTAGCACTTGTCCAGAATAGCGCGGGTCTCCTGACGGATCATTTCCTTTTCTTCTTCCAGGTTTTCTGCGGTGTAGTACTGCTCGTAGAGCATGTTTACCACCTGCTTGGTGCAGCGGCAGCCCTGTGCGTTGGCTTCCATGGTAGGAATACCGACCGCTTCGTGGGGAGACTTGACGATGACCTTGGTTGCCTTGGAAAGAGCGGCAGCAGCAGCGCCCAGCGAAATGACACCGAAGGCCTTTGCTTCGTCTTCGGGGAAGCCGCCCATCCATTCGTGCAGAACGGTGGTGACGTTGACATCGTGATAGCCGTACTTGTTCAGATATTCGTTGGTCAGCTCTTCCAGGGTCTGGATGGCAGCGACATCCTGGGTGATGTTGCCGCACTGACCGTAGCCGACGGTGATGGACTTGCAGCCCTGCTCGGCAGCCATGATGGCTTCGATGACGGCAGCTGCATGAGAGATGCAGGGAGGAACCAGGGTACCGGTCAGGGGGCCGTAGGGCTCTCTGTTGATGGTGATGCCGTTTTCTTCGTACAGACCGGTCAGTCTGTCGACATACTGCCAGGTCCACATGGTCTGTTCCATGGGAATGTTCTTGCAATAGGGCAGGTTGTAGGAAACGCCGCCGCCCTCGTAAGAGGTGAAGCCTGCAGCGTAGGAGATCTCGGTGAGCAGTCTTGCATCGGGAGTACCGTGTCTTACCTGAACGGGGGTATGAACGGATTCGATGATCTTTCTGCACTTGGCAACGCCGTGGTTGACAACGGGCAGACCGTTCATCAGGGCTCTTCCCTGCTTGATGGATTCAGCGATACCGACCTCTGCTTCGTTGTAGCGGTTCAGACGGGTATAGCTGTCGATGGTGGAGGGCAGAAGGTCGACTTCGCCGTACTTTTCCAGATGCTGCATCAGCTTGATGTGCTCATCGACGACGGGAACGCCGGCTCTGGGCTGGATCAGGGTGCGGTGCTCTTCCTGGGCCTTCTTCAGCTTGTCAGAAAAGCGGCGGTCGCCGGTGATGGTCTTCTGGTAAGCAAAGGCTTCGTCAAGATCGACCTCCTGACCGGTGGGCCAGGTCGCCAGAACTTCTTTTCTGAGTGCCTCAAAGGTGGCATCGGAAAGCTTCTTATTTTTGATTTCCATGATTTCTACTCCTTTAAAACTAATGTCCGATTCGGCCTGAGTGGCACTCAAAATCCATTACCGGAACAAATGAACTTTTGGTAGATTCTTCTGCGGAAGCATCGGATACGACCATTCCCATGTTCTCCAGCTCTTTCTTCATGATGCGAAGAGCGGTGTCGGGGTAGTGCTCCGAAAGAAGACCCATGGCAGCGATGATATAGCTTCTGTCTACCAGAATATTGGATCTGGAGGGTCTCAAAGACAGGGGTTTTTCGGGATTGAGCAGGGCATGGGCTGCGATCTCGTCGGTCCGTTTGGTATGGATCAGCGAGCCGCCGGTAACGACCACCTGGCGCACATTGCTCAGGTCCTTTCCCATCTGCATATAAGAAGAACCCATTACGGTGAATACTTCTTCCAGATAGCCGGCGTGGCGCTCGACGGCGGTGTCGATGGCCATGCCCGCAAGAGCGAAGTCCAAGGCCTCCCACTCTTCGTCGGTGGGCACCTCGTCGGTATGCTCTGCCAGATGATCGACCATCTGGGTAACACGCTCTTCGGAAAGCCCGGAAAGCTGGGCGATCTTCTTTACGCCGGCAGCCTCCACGATGCCGTGGATGCTGTAGCGCATGCCGATATCGCCTTCGACAGTCCTTTTGGCATAGGGCTCGGGAAGTCCTTTGAATACGGTATTTCCTCTGGTGGGAAGACCGTCGCAGATGGTATATACGTCGGTGGTGGCGCCGCCCACATCTACCGCCAGCAGCTCGCCGATGCCCGGTTCGTTTTCCGTGCCCTCGGCCAGAAGCTTAATGCCTGCCAGCACAGCGGCAGGGGTGGGATTGACGATGCCCGAGACCAGGCCGGCCGCGGTGGTCAGGCCCTTTGCCGAGATGATGTTCTCAAGGAAGATATCCCGGATCTGGTTCTGGGTCGGCTCGATGTTGATCTTGCCGAACTTGGGCATGACGTTATCGCAGATATAGGTCTTGTGGGAATCGCCAATGATCCGCTGGCACTGCCGCGCCGCATTGCGGTTTCCGGCGATGATCACGGGAAAATCGCCTTTGATGCCGGCGACCACCTGGGCATTGCTTAAAATGCAGGCGCTGTTGCCGCCGTCGGTGCCGCCCACCAGCAGCAGAATATCCGGCTTGATCTGCTCGATCTCTTCGGCGTCGTCTTCGGTCATGTTGAAGGAATAGACCTTCATGATCTTGGCGCCGGCGCCCAGAGATGCCATTTTTGCAGCTTCTGCGGTAAGCTCGGGAACAAGACCCGAGGTCACCATTTTCAGACCGCCTGCTGCCGAAGAGCAGGCATAACGTTCGACAAAGTCCAGCTTGCCGGTCTTTTCTTCGAGGAGCTTTACTGCATTCTGCAGACCTTCATTGATATCGGTAAAGATGGTGGTGAAGGCGGCTGCCGTGCCCAGCAGCTTTTCCTCGTCCAGATCGATGGCCGTGACCTTTGTATTCGTGCTGCCGAAATCGATCAGAAGTACGGGTCTCATATCTATTCGTCCAGATGGAGGTCCTCGTGGAGGCATTCGATATCAACAGAGGGATCGGTGCCGGGACGGAAGGCTCTGTTGTAGCCCATCTCGAGGAATCTCTTTTCGACCTCTGCGAAATCCTGCTTGCCGATAACGATGTTGCCGCCGACATAGAGCAGAATGTCGGGAATACCTGCTTCTGCGCACTTTTCTCTCATGCCTCTGCAGTCCAGCTCGCCCTGTCCGTACAGGGAGGAGACCAGGATCGCCTTTGCATCGGATTCGATGGCAGCGTTGATGAATTCCTCCTGGGTGACGCAAACGCCCAGGTTGATGACATTGAAGCCTGCGTCGGTGAATGCTCTGTAAAGGATCTTGTTTCCTACAGCGTGTACATCGGAGCCGATGACACCGATGACGATAGTTGCCTTGTTTTCCATTCTCTTTCTCTCCTTTTCAGCCTGCAGATAATTCTGTCTGCCGATCTCGTAAAGATTATTGCCCTCGGCGTCGATGATGACGGTGACGGGGAAGTTTTCGACCTCGAGCCGTCTGAGCGCTTCCGCACCCAGATCGTCATAAGCGACGACCTCTGCCTTCTTTACGCATTTTGCGAGCAGTGCAGCGCAGCCGCCGATGGCGCCGAAATAGACCGCACCGCATTCTTTCATAGCCTCGATCACCTCGGGGCTTCTCTTGCCTTTTCCGACCATGCCGGTA
>JABUTE010000047.1 GCA_021443825.1 Bacillota bacterium | reverse complement strand
CATGTTCTTTACATAGTCAGCGTGGCCCGGGCAGTCAACGTGTGCATAGTGTCTGTTAGCAGTTTCGTACTCGATGTGAGCGGTGTTGATGGTGATACCACGTTCTCTTTCTTCGGGTGCCTTATCGATGTTGTCGAAGTCAACGATCTGGTTGGTTGCGGAAGGCATCTTGGTTGCGAGAACCTTGGAGATAGCTGCGGTAAGAGTGGTCTTGCCGTGGTCTACGTGTCCAATGGTACCGATGTTTACATGGGTCTTAGATCTTTCGAATTTTTCCTTTGCCATTTTTTTCTCCTTTTTTAATAAACGCGTTTATGAGGCGGCGGGCGCCGCCTCTAAAAGATGGGAGCTACCCATCAAGGAAAACATTTATTTGTTGATTTTGTCTACAAGGCTTTCAGGCAGCTTTTCGAAGTGGTCCATCTGCATTACATAGTTTCCTCTGCCCTGTGTCTTGGAACGCAGGTCGGTCGCATAACCGAACATTTCGGAGAGAGGAACCATGCCGCGAACGGTAGCAGAACCGTTTCTGACTTCCTGACCTTCGATACGGCCTCTTCTGGAGGCGATATCGCCGATGATGTTGCCCATATATTCTTCGGGAGCCAGAACCTCGACCTTGAAGATGGGCTCCAGCAGAATGGGGGCAGCCTTCTGAGCAGCTTCCTTGAAGGCCATGGATGCAGCGATCTTGAAAGCGATCTCAGAGGAGTCAACTTCGTGATAAGAACCGTCGTAGAGCTCTACGCCGACATCAACGCACTGGTAACCGGCAATGGGACCGGTCTCCATAGCCTGCTGGATACCTTCGTCGATCTTGGGGATGTATTCCTTGGGAATCGCACCGCCGACGACCTTGTTGACGAATTCGTAGCCTGCACCGGCTTCTCTGGGGTAGACTCTGATCTTGACGTGACCGTACTGACCGGAACCGCCGGACTGCTTTGCGTATTTCTTGTCGACATTGACTTCTTTGGTAATGGTTTCTTTGTAGGATACCTGAGGCTTACCAACGTTAGCTTCGACCTTGAACTCCCGCAGAAGTCTGTCTACGATGATCTCCAGGTGCAGCTCACCCATACCGGCGATGATGGTCTGACCGGTATCGGGGTTGGTAAAGGTCTTGAAGGTGGGATCTTCTTCGGCAAGCTTTGCCAGAGCGATGCCCATCTTTTCCAGACCGGCCTTAGTCTTGGGTTCGATCGCGATCTGAATAACAGGATCGGGGAACTCCATGGATTCGAGAATGATGGGGTGCTTTTCGTCGCACAGGGTGTCGCCAGTGGTAGTATCTTTCAGACCTACAACGGCTGCGATATCGCCGGCATAGACCATTTCGATATCTTCTCTGTGGTTGGCGTGCATCTGCAGGATGCGGCCCATTCTTTCTCTCTTGCCCTTGACCGAGTTATAGGTGTAGGAGCCTGCTTCCAGAGTACCGGAGTACACACGGAAGAAGGCCAGCTTACCTACGAACGGGTCGGTCATGATCTTGAATGCCAAGGCGGAGAAGGGCTCGCTGTCGGAAGGATGACGGGCATCTTCTTCTTCGGTATCAGGATTTACGCCCTTGATCGCAGGAATATCAAGGGGAGAGGGCATGTAATCTACGACGCCGTCGAGCATGAGCTGAACGCCCTTGTTCTTGTAGGAGGATCCGCAGAATACGGGAACCATCCGGTTGTTGATGGTCTCTTTGCGAATGACTGCCTTGATCTCGGCATCGCTGAAAGCATCGTCGCCGTCGAGATAGCGCATCATCAGCTCTTCGTCTGCTTCGGAAACAGATTCGATCAGCTTTGCATGCCACTCGTTGGCAAGCTCCTTCATATCTTCGGGAATTTCGGTCTCTTCGATCTGCTTTCCCTGGTCGTCCTTGTAGATCTCGGCTCTCATCTTAATGAGGTCGATGATACCTACAAAGGTGGATTCAGAACCGATGGGCAGCTGTACGGGTACAGCGTTTGCCTTCAGTCTGTCTTTTACCATGTTTACAACACGGTAGAAATCGGCGCCGGTGATGTCCATCTTGTTGACATAGATCATCCTGGGGACGCCATAGTTCTCAGCCTGTCTCCAAACGGTCTCAGACTGAGGTTCAACACCACCCTTTGCGCAGAGTACAGTTACTGCGCCGTCCAGGACCTTCAGAGATCTCTGTACTTCGACAGTGAAGTCTACGTGTCCCGGGGTGTCGATGATGTTGATTCTGTGGCCCTTCCACTGAGCGGTGGTAGCGGCAGAGGTAATGGTGATGCCTCTTTCCTGCTCCTGGGCCATCCAGTCCATAGTGGCGGTGCCATCGTGGGTCTCACCAATCTTATGGGTCTTTCCGGTATAGAAAAGGATACGCTCAGTTGTGGTCGTCTTACCGGCATCGATGTGTGCCATGATACCGATATTTCTGGTGTTTTCAAGCGAAAACTGTCTAGGCATATGTGTCCTCCTTTCTACCGTATAGCGCTATACGGCAGTGCAATTAGAACCTGTAATGTGCAAAGGCTCTGTTTGCTTCTGCCATCTTGTGGGTGTCTTCTTTCTTCTTTACAGATGCACCGACACCGTTTGCAGCGTCCATGATCTCGTTTGCCAGTCTGGCAGACATGGTTCTTTCGCCTCTTGCTCTGGTGTAGTTGGTGAGCCATCTGAGGCCCAGAGTCTGACGTCTTTCGGGTCTGACTTCAATGGGCACCTGGTAGTTTGCACCACCGATTCTCTTAGCTTTTACTTCAACCTGGGGCATGATGTTATTCATAGCCTTGGTGAAGACTTCGAGAGGATCTTCACCGGTCTTGTTTCCGATCACTTCGAAAGCATCGTAAACGATCTTCTGAGCAACGCCCTTCTTACCGTCCAGCATGATGCTGTTGATGAGCTTTGCTACGACAATGCTTCCGTATACGGGATCGGGAAGTACTTCTCTCTTAGGTACGTTACCTCTTCTAGGCACTTCTTCCCTCCATGCGTCTAAGCGCAAATTCATCGGTACTCGTCATCACATAGAATGCCGCAATGCCCAATCTATATAAATGGGCATAATCCCGATATCATCAGTTATAACACTTTGTTTAAATTGAACACTTCGGCAGAATTACTTCTTGGCCTTGGGTCTCTTGGCACCGTACTTGGAACGAGCCTGGTTGCGGTTTGCAACACCTGCGGTATCCAGAGTACCTCTTACGATGTGGTATCTTACACCGGGGAGGTCCTTGACTCTGCCGCCTCTGATGAGTACTACACTGTGCTCCTGAAGGTTATGACCGATTCCGGGGATGTAAGCGGTAACTTCAATTCCGTTGGTGAGACGAACACGGGCTACTTTACGCAGTGCGGAGTTCGGCTTCTTCGGGGTTACGGTCTTTACGGAAGTGCATACGCCTCTCTTCTGAGGTGCCTTGATCTCGGTGGGAACTCTCTTGAGGGAGTTCATGCCTCTGAGCAGTGCAGGGCTGTTGCTCTTCTTTACGGACTGGGTACGGCCTTCTCTTACCAGCTGATTAATGGTAGGCATTAACATTCTCCTTTCCTGAAAATTTTTATTGCACAGCAGAAAAGAGCGTAGCTCTTTTCTGCTGCAAACAAACGGAGTATATCAGTTAATTTCTGATAAGTCAAACAAATTATGATGTAATTTGCGACTATTCTGCAATGTTTTCTTCAACAGCTGCAGTTTCCTCTGCCTCGGGAGCAGGCTCTGCTTCTTCGGCTGCGGATCCCTTATGGAAGGAATCCATGTATTCCTGGTTTTCACCGTAGTCGACCTTGATGCTGCGGTACTGCTTCATGCCTGTTCCGGCAGGGATCAGCTTACCGATGATGACGTTCTCCTTCAGACCGAGCAGATAGTCGGTCTTGCCCTTGATGGCGGCATCGGTCAGAACTCTGGTGGTCTCCTGGAAGGATGCGGCAGAGAGGAAGGAGCTGGTGGCCAGGGATGCCTTGGTGATACCCAGCAGTGTCCGTTCGCCGACGGCAGGCTTCTGATCGGGCTGCAGAGCGGCGTTGGCCATCTTGACCTCATACATGGTGTACAGGCCGCCGGCCAGCAGGTTGGTGTCGCCGGCATCTTCCACATGCACCTTGTTGAGCATCTGAGACGCGATGACTTCGATATGCTTATCGTTGATATCTACACCCTGCTGTCTGTATACGCGCTGTACTTCCTTGATCAGATACTGGAATACACCGGATACACCGTTGAGGCGGAGAATATCGTGAGGATTGAGAGGACCTCTGGTGAGGCCGTCGCCCTTCTGCACCGTATCGCCTACGGAGACCTTCAGTCTTGCGCCGTAAGGAACGATGTAGTGGAGCTCTTCTTCTCCGCGGACCACGATCTCGGTCTTGTTGTCCTGTCTCTGCTCGATGGAAACGACCTTGCCGTCGTTTTCGCAGATCTCAGCCATACCCTTGGGCTTACGTGCTTCGAAAAGCTCTTCGACTCTGGGAAGACCCTGGGTGATGTCGTTACCGGCCAGAGATACGCCGCCGGAGTGGAAGGTTCTCATGGTCAGCTGGGTACCGGGTTCACCGATGGACTGGGCCGCGATGATACCGACTGCTTCGCCGATGTTGACAGGCTCGCCTGTTGCCAGGTTTCTGCCGTAGCACTTGGCGCACAGACCGTGCTCGCAGGCACATCCCATGATGGAGCGGATCATGACGCTTTCGATGCCGGCTGCTTCGATGGCAGCGGCCTGCCTGTCGCTGATCTCTTCGTTGGCGTGTACCAAAACCTCTTTGGTTTTCGGATCGATGACATCGTTCAGAGCGGTTCTGCCTGCGATGCGCAGCTTCAGAGGCTCGATGACCTCCTTGCCGTCGGTGAACGCGCGAACCTCAACGCCCTCGGTGGTGTGGCAGTCATCCTCGCGGATGATGGCATTATGGGATACATCGACCAGACGTCTGGTGAGGTAACCGGAGTCGGCAGTACGCAGTGCGGTATCTGCGAGACCCTTTCTTGCACCGTTGGAGGAGAGGAAGTATTCCATGATGGAAAGACCTTCACGGAAGTTTGCCGTAATGGGGACCTCGATGGTCTTACCGGTGGCATTGGCCATCAGACCGCGCATGCCGCCGATCTGACGGATCTGGTTCTTGGAACCGCGGGCACCGGAGTCGGCCATGATCTTCAGGTTGTTGTCAGCAGGCATGTTCTCCATCAGAGCGTCTGCCACATCATCGGTGGCCTTATGCCAGATCTCGATGACCTTTTCGTAACGCTCGGTGTTGTTCATCAAGCCGTGTCTGTAGGCCTGCTGGTACTTGTCGACCTTTTCCTGCGCTTCTGCGATGATGGCAGCCTTCTGGGGCGGCATCAGCATGTCGCCGATGGAAATGGTGATGGCAGCCTTGGTGGAATACTTGAAGCCGGTCGCCTTGATGTGATCCATCATCTTGACGGTCTCGGTATTGCCGTGGCGGCGGAAGCACCGGTCGATGATATCGGTCAGGTCCTTCTTCTTGACCAGTCTGCAGATCTCGTTCTTGCAGGGATCCTTTTCTCTGTCGACATAATCCAGATCCTGGGGGATCTGTTCATTGAAGATGAAGCGGCCGACGGTGGACTCTACCATATGGTACTTGCCCTGGGCATCGGTCACTCTTACCTTGACCTTGGCATGAACGCCTACGACGCCTGCCTGATAGGCCATGAGCATCTCGGCATTGTCGCAGAAGATCTTGCCGTCGCCCTTTTCGGGACGTCTGACATAGCCGTCTGCAGCATTCTTTGCTGCCTGCTTTTCGTCTTCGAATTCGTCGATCCGCTGGCTTTCCACACCGTTTTCATCGGTCTTGATGCATACGCCGGGATAGGTCAGGTAGTAGGATCCGAGGATCATATCCTGGGTCGGCGTGGTGATGGGAGAGCCATCCTTAGGTGCCAGAATGTTGTGAACAGACAGCATCAGGAAGCGTGCCTCTGCCTGTGCTTCTACAGACAGGGGAAGGTGAACTGCCATCTGGTCGCCGTCGAAGTCTGCGTTGTATGCGGTGCAGACCAGAGGATGGAGCTTGATGGCATTGCCCTCGACCAGAACAGGCTCGAAGGCCTGAATACCCAGTCGGTGCAGTGTCGGTGCACGGTTGAGCAGTACGGGATGATCCTTGATGATATCGTCCAATACGTCCCATACCTCGGGGCTTACCTTATCGATCATTCGCTTTGCGCTCTTGATATTGTGTGCGGAACCGTTCTTTACCAGCTCCTTCATGATGAAGGGCTTGAACAGCTCAAGAGCCATCTTCTTGGGAAGACCGCACTGATAATACTTCAGGGAAGGTCCGACGACGATTACGGAACGGCCGGAATAGTCGACGCGCTTGCCCAGCAGGTTCTGACGGAAGCGTCCCTGCTTGCCCTTCAGCATATCGGATAAAGACTTGAGAGGTCTGGAGCCGGGGCCGGTGACGGGGCGGCCTCTGCGGCCGTTATCGATCAGCGCATCGACTGCTTCCTGCAGCATTCTCTTTTCGTTGCGCACGATGATGTCGGGGGCGCCCAGCTCAAGGAGTCTCTTGAGTCGGTTGTTTCTGTTGATAACTCTTCTGTAAAGATCGTTCAGATCGGAGGTGGCGAAACGGCCGCCGTCCAACTGGACCATCGGACGCAGATCGGGGGGAATGACGGGAACGACTTCCAGGATCATCCACTCGGGGCGGTTGCCTGCCGACCGTAAAGCCTCGATGACTTCCAGTCTTCTGACCAGCTTTACTCTCTTCTGGCCCTGTGCGTCTTCCAGCTCTTCTCTCAGCTGAACTGCCAGCTCATCCAGGTCGATGGCGCACAGCAGCTCGCGAATGGCTTCCGCACCCATGCCGGCCTTGAAATCGCTGCCGAATTCATCCTTTGCTTCTCTGTATTCCTGCTCGGTCAGGATCTGCTTATAAGCAAGACCGGTGCTGCCGGGATCGGTGACTACATAGGACGCAAAGTACAGAACGCGCTCCAGGTTTCTGGGAGAGATCTCCAGCACCAGACCAATGCGGCTGGGGATTCCCTTAAAGTACCAGATATGAGAGACGGGAGTGGCCAGGGTGATGTGGCCCATCCGTTCTCTTCTTACCTTGGCCTTGGTGACCTCTACGCCGCAGCGGTCGCAGACGATGCCCTTATAGCGGACTCTCTTGTACTTTCCGCAGTGGCATTCCCAGTCCTTGGTGGGTCCGAAGATGCGCTCGCAGAAAAGACCGTCCCGTTCGGGCTTTAATGTTCTGTAATTGATGGTCTCGGGCTTTTTTACTTCGCCGTGGGACCAGCTGAGAATTTTTTCGGTAGAAGCCAGACTTATCTGTAATGATTCGAAATTACCCAGTTCCAAAGTACTTTCTCCTTCCTTTGTGTTCGTCTTGCGTTACGCAAGATAGGGATCGTCGTTGGCAAAGTCGTCTTCGTAAACTTCCTGTTCGAATACCTCTTCGCCAAGAGACATGAAGTCGTCTTCGTTTTCCGGAATCTCGACCTCTTCGCCGTTTTCATCCAGTTCGGTGAAGCCGGTGTCGTGATCGAAGAATTCGTCACTGTCGTTGTATCCGCGGTCGGAGCCGTCCAGACTGTCGTCTCTGTCTCTCTTGTCGTTGAACTCGATCTGGTTGATATTGGCAGGAACATCATATTCGCTGGTGTCCTTCAGCTCGACCTGATTGCCGTTTTCGTCCAGAACGCGAACATCCAGCGCAAGGCTCTGCATTTCCTTGATGAGTACCTTGAAGGACTCGGGAATGCCGGGCTCGGGAATGTTTTCGTCTTTAACGATGGCTTCGTAGGTCTTTACACGGCCGATGACATCGTCAGACTTGACGGTGAGGATCTCCTGCAGGGTGTAGGCTGCGCCGTAGGCCTCCAGAGCCCAGACTTCCATTTCACCGAAGCGCTGACCGCCGAACTGGGCCTTGCCGCCTAAGGGCTGCTGGGTTACCAGGGAGTACGGGCCGGTGCTTCTTGCATGGATCTTATCGTCTACCAGATGGTGCAGCTTGAGCATGTACATGACACCGACGGTGACAGGATTATCGAACAGCTCGCCGGTGCGTCCGTCTCTGAGCTGGATCTTACCGGTCTCGGGATAGCCGCATTCCTTCAGCAGCTCGATGACGTCGGTCTCGCTTGCGCCGTCGAATACGGGGGTGGAGATGTACCAGCCCTTCTTTCTTGCGGAAAGACCGAGGTGGACCTCCAGAACCTGTCCGATGTTCATACGGGAGGGAACGCCCAGAGGATTGAGCATGACCTGCAGCGGCGTGCCGTCGCTCATGAAGGGCATGTCTTCGATGGGAACGATCCTGGAGACGACACCCTTGTTGCCGTGGCGTCCTGCCATCTTATCGCCCACCGTGATCTTGCGCTTGGTGGCGATGTAGCAGCGTACCAGCTTATTGACACCGGGATCCATTTCGTCGCCGTTTTCTCTGGAGAAGATCTTGACGTCGACGATGATACCGGTCTCTCCGTGGGGAACGCGCAGCGAGGTATCTCTTACTTCTCTTGCCTTTTCGCCGAAGATGGCGCGCAGCAGCCGCTCCTCCGGAGTCAGCTCGGTCTCGCCCTTGGGGGTTACCTTACCGACCAGAATATCGCCGGAGTCGACCTCTGCACCGATGCGGATGATGCCTTCTTCGTCCAGATCCTTCAATGCATCGTCGCCCACATTGGGAATGTCGCGGGTGATGTCTTCGGGACCCAGCTTGGTATCTCTTGCTTCGGATTCGTATTCTTCGATATGGATGGAGGTGAGCACGTCATCCATGATCAGCTTTTCATTGAGGATGATGGCGTCTTCGTAGTTGTAGCCATCGAAGTTCATGAAGCCGATGAGCAGGTTCTTGCCCAGAGCGATCTCGCCCAGATCGGTGGAGGGACCGTCGGCGATGACTTCCTTTGCCTCGACATGCTCGCCGTGGAAGACGATGGGCTTCTGGTTCATGCAGGTGCCCTGGTTGGAGCGCTTGTACTTGAGAAGCTTGTAGACATCCTTTCCGCCGTCGTCGGCAGCGATGACGATCCTGGTCGCATCGACGAACTCGACAACACCGGACCTCTTGGCGAGAACTACGGTTCCGGAGTCGCAGGCGGCAAAGCCTTCTACGCCGGTGCCGATGAAGGGTGCTTCCGAAACAAGAAGAGGCACGGCCTGACGCTGCATGTTGGCACCCATGAGGGCACGGTTTGCGTCATCGTTTTCAAGGAAGGGGATCATGGAGGTTGCGATGGATACTACCTGACGGGGCGAAACGTCCATATAATGAACGGCTTCGCGGGGGAACAGGTCGATCTCGCCCAGATGACCTCTGGCCAGTACCTTCTGGTTGACGAAATGGCCTTCTTCATCGAGGGGCTCGTTTGCCTGTGCGATGATCAGATCTTCTTCTTCATCGGCGGTCAGGTAATCGACGTCTTTTGTTACGATGCCGGTGGCCTTATCTACTTTTCGGTACGGAGTTTCGATGAATCCGTAGGGATTGATGATTCCGTAGGTGGTGAGAGAGCCGATCAGACCGATGTTGGGGCCTTCGGGAGTCTCGATGGGGCACATACGTCCGTAGTGAGAATGATGGACGTCGCGGACCTCGAATCCGGCTCTTTCTCTGGACAGACCGCCGGGGCCCAGTGCGGAGAGTCTTCTCTTGTGGGTCAGCTCCGACAGGGGGTTGGTCTGGTCCATGAACTGCGACAGCTGGGAGGAACCGAAGAATTCCTTGATGGCAGCCGTAACAGGACGGATATTGATCAGGTTCTGAGGCGTGGTGACCTCGTTGTCCTGGATGGTCATTCTTTCTTTTACGACTCTTTCCATTCTGGAAAGGCCGATGCGTACCTGGTTCTGCAGCAGCTCGCCTACCGTTCTCAGTCTTCTGTTGCCCAGATGGTCGATGTCATCCAGACCGCCGATGCCGTCGCAAAGGCCGAACAGATAGCTGATGGAGGCGATGATATCATCGAAGATGATGTGCTTGGGCGACAGAACGTTTCTTCTCGAATAGAGGAAATCAGCCAGGAGCTGATCTCTTTCTGCCTTTTCTTCGGGGCTCATGGTCTCGGGCAGGGGATGGCGCTCTTCAAACTCGTTGAGCACGCCCAGCAGAGCGGGGAAGAAGACCTTGTCGGGAAGCTTGTGGCCGGCAGGATCAAAGTCGATGTATTTTGCCAGGCTTACGAAGTTGTTGCCGATGACCTTGACAGACTTGGTCTCGTTGACATGGCTTGCGACCATGACGTATTCTACGCCGGCATCCTCGATGACGGCTGCGGCTTCTCTGTCAAGCTTGGTGCCTGCTTCAAAGAGCAGCTCGCCGGTGCCGGGATCGGTAACATCCTCGGTGAGGATGCAGCCGGGAAGACGGTTCTTAAGACCCAGCTTCTTGTTGTATTTGTAACGGCCGACCTTGGCCAGATCGTATCTCTTTGCATCGAAGAACAGAGCCTCGATCAGATCGTAGGCGCTGTCGAAGGTGGCAGGCTCGCCGGGGCGCAGCTTGCGGTAGATCTCCTTCAGACCCTGCTCGAAGTTGGCCGTATTATCCTTATCAAAGGTCAGCCCCAGACGCTCATCATCACCGAAGACCTCACGGATCTCGGCATTGGTGCCTTCGTAGAGGAGAGACGCCGTTTCGGTCTTATATTCACCGTAGCGGCGAACTCTCTTGTGGAGCTCTTCCTCGGTGATGGCGGGATTCTTTCCTCTTTCGGCTTCGACCTTTTCTTCGACACCCTTATAGGCCAGGGCTCTGAGGATCGTGGTGATCGGCTGCTTTCTGGTCCGGTCGACGCGTACGGAAAGGGACAGGGCTGCATCAGTCTCATATTCCAGCCATGCGCCTCTGTTGGGGATGATCTGGGTAGAGAACAGCTTGTTGTTAGACTTGTCGGTGGTGACGGAATAGTACGGGCCGGGGGATCTGACCAGCTGTGTTACGACTACTCTTTCTGCACCGTTATAAATAAAGGTACCCTTTTCGGTCATGATGGGGAAGTCGCCCATGAAGACTTCCTGCTCCTTTACGTCGCCGGTCTCCTTGTTGATCAGGCGGACGGTGACCTTCAGGGGTGCCGCATAGGTCGCATCTCTGTCCTTGCACTCTTCCTGATCATACTTGGTCTCATCGGAGATCTGATGATCGACGAATTCCAGTGCGAGGTTGTCAGCATAATCTCTGATGGGGGAGATGTCTTCAAAAACCTCAGAAAGACCTTCCTTTATGAACCAGTCATAGGAGGCCTTTTGTATGTCTATGAGGTTGGGCATAGGCAGAACTGTCTCGATCTGCGAGAAGCTCATACGCTTACGCTTATTTTTGTCATCCTTCAGGATCTGAGGTTCCCTCTTGTCTTTTGCCTTGACTTGGGGCATCGTGTTCCCTCCTTTTGCATAACGATTGGACAAGCTTTAAAGTTGCTAAAATCTGACAATTTTACCTCAATTTGTCAGATAGTGGTCAACCTTATGCCTTTTTTTCCGGTGCCGTTTACGGCTTTTTTAAAACAACACCAAAAGGGTTGTCCTGCAGGACAAC
>JABUTE010000027.1 GCA_021443825.1 Bacillota bacterium | reverse complement strand
CGATGTAGGTGTCAGTGCTGGGCACATAGGCCTCCGGCTGATAGTAATCGTAGTAGCTGATAAAATACTCTACGGCATTTTCGGGAAAGAATTCCTTGAATTCGCCGCACAGCTGGGCAGCCAGGGTCTTATTGTGCGAGATGACAAGGGTCGGCTTCTGGTATTGGGCGATGATATTGGCCATGGTGAAGGTCTTGCCGGAGCCGGTAACGCCCTTTAAGGTCTGGCACTTTTTGCCCTCCTTCAGGTTCTTTACCAGGCGGCTGACTGCCTGGGGCTGATCGCCCGTCATCTGATAGTCGGATACAAGCTTGAATTCGCCCATTATTCGCTGATCACCTCATAAAGCTCTGCGGCGCCGTCTTTTGTAACATGCTCGGGAGTCGCCAGCACCCGCACCGTCAGCTCGGAATTTCCGAAGCGGATCATCACCTTGTCGCCGGCCTTGACCTGGGCGCCGGGCTTAACAGCCTTGTCGTTGATGTAGATCCGGGTCTGCTCGCAGGCATCGTGAGCCACCGTTCTGCGCTTGATCAGTCTTGAAATCTTTAAATACTTATCGATTCTCATAGTATTTGCATCCTCTCAAAGCAAAGGCTTTCGCCTGAAATTCGCATCGAAATTTATTATAACACAAATATCACAATAAAAAACTGCAGCCTGGCATTTCTGCCTGACTGCAGTCGGTCGTTTGTGTTTCGTATGGAATTATCGCCAGACTACTTGTTTACAGCGTCCTTGAAGGCCTTGCCTGCCTTGAAGACGGGAGCCTTGGATGCGGGGATCTCAACAACTTCACCGGGCTTCTGGGGATTTCTGCCGGTTCTGGCCTTTCTTGCTCTTACTTCGAAGGTTCCGAAACCGATCATCTGGACCTTGCCGCCTGCGGTCAGCTCTTCTTCGATTGCTGCTACCAGAGCGTTAACGGTTGCTTCGGTATCCTTCTTGGTGATGCCGGTGGTCTCTGCGATCTTTGCTACTAATTCAGCCTTGTTCATTTTTTCCTCCTGTTGGGGCCCTTTCGCCCTGCTTTATTTGGTCTTTTCCTTTAATTTTGCTTCATCCCAAAGGACATCCATCTGGGCCAGAGTCATATCCTCCAGCCGGTTGCCCTGTTCCCTGGCCGTTTCTTCGATATAGGTGAACCGGCTGTGGAACTTGCGGGATGCAGCATTCAGTGCATCTTCGGGGTCGATCTCAAGAAACCGTGCGATATTGACGACTGCAAACAGCAGGTCTCCCACTTCTTCTTTGAGACGCGCATGCCCCTCATTCTTCTGATAGGCTTCTTTTACCTCGGCGATCTCTTCTTCGGTCTTGTCGAAGGCTCCGCTCACGTCTGCCCAGTCGAAACCGACCTTGGCAGCCTTTGCCTGGATCTTGTCTGCGCGCAAGAGAGCCGGCAGGTGGCGGGGGATCTCTGACATCCGCTGATTTACTGAGGTCTCAGCCTTTTCAGTCCGTTTGATATTTTCCCATAAGTCCAATACATTGTCAATAGACAAATCGGGATTTTTCGTTTGAATTTCAAGGTTTTCGGCGAACACATGGGGGTGTCTGCGGATCATCTTTTCGGCAATATTATCGATAACAGAGCGCAGGTCGAAAAGTCCCTCATCCTCGCAGATATGCGAATGCATCACTACCTGCAAAAGCACGTCGCCCAGCTCCTCGTTGAGGTTTTCCATATTGCCGGTCTCAATGGCCTCCACCACCTCGTAGGCCTCCTCCACCATGGGGCGGATCATGGTCTCGTGGGTCTGGGCTCTGTCCCAGGGGCAGCCGCCGGGGCCGCGCAGGGCACGAACCACCTTGCAAAGGCGGGTCAGGGCTTCTTCCTGCGTTTTCGATGCTTCAAACAGTTCTTCGTACATATTACTTTACCAGGCGCACCTTTCTGAGTATCTTTACCAGCGTTTTTCCTTTGGGAAGGCCCTCGATCTCCTGGACGGTCAGGGTCTTAAAGGCGAAGACCATCAATACATAGACTACGACGCCGACCCCGATGGAGACCACCGTCGACAAAGCGTTGCCCAGCACGGAGGATACGGCTGCGTAGGCACCGTAAACGGCCGCGCCCATCACCAGGGCCGAGGCCAAAGGCTTCAGCAGGCTCTGGGTGAAGTCGATCTTCGTTTCGGTATATTTCATCACCGCCAGCAGGTCGAGAATGGCAGCGACCGCATAGGCGGTCAGGGTTCCGCAGGCCGCTCCCTTTACGTTGAGGGAAGGAATGCCGGTAAGGGTATAGGTGACCACCACCTTGCAGCAGGCACCGATGGCCAGATTGATCACGGGAACGATCTGCTTGCCCACCCCCTGCAATATGCCGGTCAGGGTATGCACGCAGCCCAGGAAGATGACCGAGATGGCCAGGATGGAAAGACAGGGAGCCGCATTGATGGCGCTGGCCCGCTGGCCGGGATAAAGAAGCATCAGGATGGGCTTTGACAGAACGCTCATGCCCACCGCGCAGGGAACGGAGATGATCAGGGCATAGCGAAGACCCAGGCGGATGCTGTCTTGCATGAATTTCTTTTCGCCCCTTTTAAAGGCGGAAGCCACCAGGGGAACCATGCTGATGGAAACGGCCTGGGTCAGCACCTGGGGAAAGTTGATCAAAGGCTGGGCAAAGCCGGTCAGCTCGCCGTAGAGGCTGTTGGCGATCTCGCGGCTCATGCCGATGGCGATGAGCCTCTTTTCGACCACCATCATATCGATGGCATTCATGATGGGAAGCACAGCCGAGCCGATGGTGATGGGAACGGCGATGATCAGGATCTCTTTCAGGATCTGTCCGGTAGTGGCACCGCCGGTCATGTCGGTTCCTTCAAACTCACTGCGGATCTTTTTACGGCTCATCAAATAGACCCAGCCGATGCAAAGAAAACCGAAGATGCCGCCGGCAGTGGCGCCGAAGCTGGCACCGGCCGCTGCATACTCGATGCCCTTGGGCAGCAGGGCGATGGCAAGGCCAAGGCCGATGGCTACGCGAAACAGCTGCTCGAAGATCTGGGAAGCCGCCGTGGGACGCATGTTCTGGCGACCCTGGAAGAACCCGCGAAAGGCCGACATGAGCGGGCAGAAGAGAAGCGCCGGCGCGATGGCCTTCATGCAATAGATGGCCTCGGGGGTCTGCATATAGGTGTGGGTGATCCAGTGGGCCCCGAAATAGAGCAGGCCGGAATTGAAGATACCGGTGCAAAGCAGCAGAATAAAGGAGGCTTTAAACACCTTGTAGGCCTCGTAGGGCTTATCCATGGCATTGCGCTCTGCCACCATGCGGGCGATGGCGGTGGGAATGCCGGCAATGGCCAGGGTCAGGAAAAGGTTGTAGATCGGGTAGGCCTTCTGGTAATAGCCCATGCCGGTGGCACCGATGATGTTGCCAAGAGGAATGCGAAAGGCAGCACCCAGCACCTTGATGACAAGGCCGGCCAAGCCCAGGATCAGAGTACCTCCGATAAAGGATTTGTTTTTATTTTCTTTTTGCTGTTCCATACAGAATCCGTTCCGGGCCTGTCAGAAATGACGACCCTCCAATGAACTTGCGACATAACTTAAAAATAATATACCCGACAGACCGATCTTTCAATATGATCGGGGTACATTTTCTTTGAAATTTCAATGGAGAAAACGGCTGCTCCGTTTCTGCCTCATAAGAAAAGACGCCGCCAGAAGGCTCCGCCCGAAGGAAAAACGTAACTGGACAGAACGCCATGCTGGATTAAGAAAAAACAGATAGCATATGCTTCTGTTTTTACAAAAATAAATACGAATACTATAGAAAAAATTTTTTTTCAGATGTAAAATGGGAATGGTTTGCGATTCCGTCAAGCCATGTTCCCCTGTTCCTGATGCTCCGGCGCGCCGCGGCACATTCCCGCATGCCGGTTTTTAAATCGTTTTAAAGAAAGGTGCTTTATGTCCGAAAACAGTTCCAGCAAAAAGCGGATCCTCCGCTTCTTCTACGTCGCCGTATTCTTCAGTATGGCAGCAAGTTTCGCCCATCCCGTAACCCCCACCCTGATCATTGAGCGCCAGCTCGACAGCTCCATGTTCGGCATTGCTCTGGCAGCTATGAGCACCATGAGCTTCCTGTTCGCTCCCTTCTGGGGCAAGCTGTGCAACTATTTGCCCACCAGGACCATCGTCCTCATCTGCGGCATCGGCTACGCCGTCGGTCAGTATATTTTCGGCTCTGCCTATACCGAAGCCCAGATCATCGCCGGCCGCATGTTTGCCGGCATGTTCACCGGCGGCGCTTTTACCGCCCTGACAAACTATCTGGTCAATACCAGCGATCCCAAAGACAGAGGCTCCAACCTGACGGTCTATGTCACTATTCAGAACGTGGCAGGTGCGGTCGGCTATTTCGTCGGCGGCTTTATGGGCCTTGTTTCCGTCAATTTCACCTTCGGCTGCCAGATCGTCATTCTTGCAGGCTCCGGCATCCTCTTCTATTTCACGATGATCGACGACTCCTCCTACAAGGTAAAGCCCGACCACAAGCTCAACTTCAAAGAGGTCAACCCCTTCCGTGCCTTCCTGGATGCGAAATATTTCATGACACCGGCCTTTGCCGTTCTGTTCGGCATCATCGTCATCTGCGCCATCGGTCAGAACTCCTTTGAGCAGGTGTTCAACTACTACATCAAGGATGTCTTCGGCATGACCAGCGTCTACAACGGCACCTTCAAGGCTGCCATCGCCATCTGCGGCATGATCGCCAACAGCACCCTGTGCCTGTATCTGATGAAGCATACCGATACCAACAAGACCTTCCTCTATGTCGTCGGCGGCTGCTGCGTGCCCCTTGGTCTGGCTCTGCTGTTCTTTGAGAGCACCATTCCCTTCGCCGTCTGCGATGTTGCCTTCTTTACCCTGAATACGGTTCGTCTGCCGCTGATGCAGAACCTGTGCGCCGACCGTTCCTCCAAAGAAAACAACAACACGGTCATGGGCTTCTATCAGTCTATGAACTCTCTGGGCAGTATCTTCGGAGCAGCCTTTGCCGGCATCATCTACAACACCAACAAGCATTATCCGTTCTATCTGGCCTTCGGCGCCTTCGTCATCGGTCTGGCTCTCTCCTTTATCTACAGAAGCATGTACAGCAAGTCCGAAAAGAAGTAGCGCCGCTGCCGGGCATACAGACAACTACAAAACCGGATCCCCCTCGAGGGATCCGGTTTTTTGCTGCCTTAGATCGAGGGCTTTTATTCCTTATCCTTTGCTTTTTTGCTGATGACCTGCAAAAGGTCGATGGCAGCCTGGGCCGCATCGGCCTTTCCCAGATAGAGCGACAGACGGGGGGCATTGCCGCCGTAGGCCGTAAGCCCGGCGCCGAACTTATCCAGCAACTGCAGAAAGATCTCCGGCGTAAAGGCGTTGTGCTCGTCGAAGACCAGCAGCAGCTTGTCTTTTTGCTTTACCACCCGGGCCACGCCGCACCGGCTTCCCAGGTTGTGGATCATGGCCACATCCAGCAGGTTCTCAGCTTCGACCGGCAGATCGCCGAACCGGTCTAACAGCTCATCGACCATTTCCATGCGGCCCTCACTGTCGTAGACGGCAGAGATGCGCTTATACAGATCCAGCCGGGTGAGCTCATCGGAAACATAGGTCTCGGGAAGATAGGCTGAGACAGCCAGCGAGACCTCGGTGTCGGAAGCGATGGGAGCCTCCTCGGGAGTTCCGCCGGTCAGCTCGCGCACCGCCTCATCCACCAGCTTACAGTAAAGCTCATAGCCGATGGAGAGCATATGGCCCGACTGCTCCAGGCCCAGAATGTTACCGGCGCCACGCAGCTCCAGATCGCGCATGGCAACGCGAAAGCCGGAGCCGAACTCGGTGAACTCGCGGATGGCTCGCAGCCGTTTTTCCGCGATCTCGGAAAGGACCTTATCTTTTTTATACATCAGGTAGGCATAGGCCATCCGGTTGGAGCGGCCGACCCGGCCCCGCAGCTGATACAGCTGAGAAAGACCGAACCGGTCGGCATCCAGAAGGATCATGGTGTTGGCATTGGCGATGTCAAGGCCCGATTCGATGATGGTGGTGGAAAGCAATATCTGGCTTTCACCTGCCATGAAGTCCATCATTACATCCTCCAGCTGGCGCTCGCTCATCTGGCCGTGGCCCACGGCGATCTTCGCCTCGGGAACCAGCTCCTGCAGGTGGCGGGCAACGCCCTGAATGCCTCTTACCCGGTTATAGACGATATAGACCTGACCGCCTCTTCCCAGCTCTCTTCGAATGGCATCCTGCAGCATGTTATCGTCCTGCTCCAGTACGTAGGTCTGCACCGGGTAGCGGTCTTCGGGGGGCTGCTCGATGACCGACATCTCGCGCACACCGATCAGCGACATATGCAGCGTTCTGGGAATGGGCGTTGCCGACAGGGTCAGCACATCTACGTTGGTCTTCAGCTGCTTGATGGCCTCTTTATGCTCTACGCCGAACCGCTGCTCCTCGTCGATGACCAGCAGGCCCAGATCCTTGAAATGTACATCCTTCGACAGGATGCGGTGGGTTCCGATAAGAAGATCCACCTGGCCTGCAGCCAGATCGGTAATGGTCTGCTGCTGCTGCTTTTCCGTGCGAAACCGCGACAGCATATCCACCGCAAAGGGATAGCCCTTGAACCGCTCGGTGAGGGTCATGTAGTGCTGGTTGGCAAGAACGGTGGTAGGAACCAGTACGGCGGCCTGCTTGCCCTCCTCCAGGCATTTGAAGATGGCGCGGGCGGCCACCTCGGTCTTACCGAAGCCCACATCGCCGCACAGCAGCCGATCCATGGCCTTATCGCTTTCCATATCCTTCTTGATCTCTTCCACGCAGCGCAGCTGATCATCGGTCTCCTGGAAGGGAAAGCTGTCTTCAAACTCCTTTTGCCAGGCGCTGTCGGGGCCGAAGTGATAGCCGGGGTGAGAGGCTCTTTCTGCCGAAAGCTTCAGCAGGTCGGCTGCCATCTCTTTGATGGCCTCCTTCGCCCTGGCCTTGGTCTTTTGCCAGTCGCTGCCCGAAAGGCGGGAGATCTTGGGCTCTACCCCCTCGCTTCCCACGTATTTCTGAACGGTCTCCATCTGATCGACGGGCACATAGAGCACATCCTCTGCCGCATAGCGGATCTTCAGATAGTCACGGGTGCTGCCGTCGGCGGTCAGCTTTTCGACCCCCACGAAGCGACCGATGCCGTGGGTCTCGTGCACCACGTAGTCGCCCTTGTTGATATCGGTAAAGGCTTTCAGCTCCCTGCCCTTGCCTCTTGCCTTGCGGCTCTTTCGCTTGGTATGAGGAAAGATATCGGCTTCCGACAGATAGAGAACCTTTTCGTCGGTAAAATCGATGCCGGCGGAAAGGCTTCCAAAGCGCAGCTCGACCTTGCCCGCCAGACCGGCACGGTCCAGAAAATCGCGCAGGTTGGTGATGCGCTCTTCCGACGACGAGCCGATAACGATCCGGTAGCCTTTTTTGTTCCGGTCGTGCAGCTCTTTTTCCAGCAGGTCCATGTGGCCGGAAAAGACAGGTGCCTGCAGAGCGTTGACGCTGATCAGCCGGTCCAGTCGGTCGGTGTAGGGCAGCTGCTGGGCAAAGGGCGTGGTATAGACCACATCGATTCCCTGCGAAGACAGCCCGTTGATCCGGCGCAGATCCTCCGGCTGGGGATAGGAGTCGAAATCCTTGGGAACGGCCTGGCTGCGCTCCAGCAGCAGCTTGCAGGTCTCGTTGCTTTCTTTTCCGTAAAAATCCAGGGTCTCCTTGATCCTGGAGGGGTCGTCGACCACGATAAAGGAGGGCTTTTCCATGTAGCTCCACAGGTATTCCGGCTGCTCGTAGAAATAGGCCACATACCCTTCCAGATACTGGGGGTTGATGCCTTCTTCGATGCATTCCAGCAGATGGTCGCGCTGCTCCTGCAGCTTTTCCAGCACCTCTTCTTTGATGCGCCCCGAGCAGGCCTTGTTATAGGCCGCCAGAATGTTTTTTTGCGCGCGCTCGTAAGAAGTTCCGCTGCGCACCATCAAAATGGCAGGGGCAAGGAGCACCGCATCCAGGCTTTCGACGGAGCGCTGGGTCATGGGGTCGTAGCTGCGAAGAGAATCCACCTCGTCATCGAACAGCTCGATGCGCACCGGGTAGGTGCTGCCGGGCGAATAGACATCGATGATATCGCCGCGAACGGCGAACTGGCCCGGGGCCTCCGCCGCGGTGTTCTTTTCGTAGCCCATGCGGCTCAGTCTTGCGAGAAGGTCGCCTCTTTGCACCGTGCCGCCGGCGCGAACGGTGAGCATATCCTTTCGATAGGCCTCGGCCGGAGGCAGCTTTTTCAAAGCGCCCAGCACCGGCGCGCAGACGATGCAGGGCTCTCCGCTGATCAGTCTGGTGAGAACGGAAAGACGGGCATCCTGCTCTGCCGTGCTCTTGGCATCGTAGCGCAGCATGCCAAGCTCCAGGTCGGGAAGCACATAAACAGGCGCAGGCGAAAAAAAGGACAGGTCACTTGCAATCCTCTTCGCTCTTGCTGCCGAAGAGCAGACGATCAAGCCCTGTCCGGGGGTATCCTCCAGCAGGCGGGCTGCCAGAGGAGCTGTTCTGTTATCGGAAATACCGGTATAGTTTAGGATCATTTAAACTTCCTTTGCGTTTTCCTTTTTCGCAGATTCTTTTTTCGTATTGTAGCGGGTCATGGCCTTTTCCATTCCCTCTTCGATGATGGCAACGGCTGCATCGGCCGCGTTTTTCACGGCTTCTGCCAGCAGCGGACGGTCTTCCTCGGTGGGATGACCGAGAACGAACCTTTCCATTGGGATCAGGCCCCTGCTGCCGATGCCGATGCGGATGCGGGGAAAGACCTGGCTTCCCAGATGGGTCACCACTGACTTCATGCCGTTGTGACTGCCCGGACTGCCGGAGCCCCTCAAACGAAGGGCGCCGACAGCCAGGTCAGAATCGTCGTAAATGATGATAAAGTGATCGGGCTCGAGCTTGTAAAAATCCATGATCGGGCGAAGAGACTCACCGCTCAGGTTCATGTAGGTCTGAGGCTTTACCAGCAGCACCTTTTCGCCGCCGATGCGGGTCTCTCCCACCAGAGCCTTGAATTTCAGCTGGTTGACCGAAACGCCCAGCTTTTCGGCCAGCACATCGATGGTGATGAAGCCCATGTTGTGCCGGGTATATTCATATTCTCTTCCGGGATTGCCCAGCCCGCAGATGACATACATTGCCTGAAAAAGCTCCTTACTTGGTGCTGCCGCCCTCGTCAAACTGGGGAGATACCGGCTCGTTGTTGACGATCCTCTTGATGGTCTCTGCAAAGACGGGCGCAGCCGACAGTACGGTCATCTTCTCGATCCGCTTTTCTTCGGGAATGGGCATGGTATTGAGGAATACGATCTCGTCGATGCCGGAGTCCTTCAGTCTGGTGATGGCAGGGCCCGACAGAACGCCGTGGGTAGCGCAGGCGCGAACCGACTTGGCACCCATCTCCTTCAATGCGTTGGCTGCGTTGCAGATGGTGCCGGCGGTGTCGACCATATCGTCGCACAGGATGCAGTTCTTGCCCTTAACATCGCCGATGATGTTCATGATCTCGGCAACGTTGGCCTGGGGACGGCGCTTATCGATGATGGCGATGGGCGCGTTGAAGAAGGAAGCGAAGGTCCTTGCTCTCTTTACGCTGCCGTGGTCGGGCGATACGATGACCAGATCGTCCAGATTCATTTCCTTGAAGTATTCGACCAGGGTGGGCTGACCGATCATATGATCGACAGGAATGTTGAAGTAGCCCTGGATCTGTGCTGCATGCAGATCCATGGTGACGACTCTGTCGGCACCGGCAACGGAGATGATATCGGCGACCAGCTTGGCAGTCAGCGGTTCTCTGGGATGAGAGATCCGGTCCTGACGGGCATAACCGAAATAAGGAATGACGGCATTGATGCGGCCTGCGGAAGCTCTCTTCATGGCATCGATCATGATGCACAGCTCCATCAGGTTATCGTTTACCGGTTCACAGGTAGACTGAATGATATAGCAGTCAGCGCCGCGAACAGATTCGCCCAGAGCTACGAAGGCTTCGCCGTCGCTGAAGTGGGTGACTGTTGCCGGGCTGAGGGGCTTGCCCATGATCTTTGCGATCTCTTCTGCCAGCTCGGGATTGCCGTTGCAGGCAAAAAGCTTAAAATCTGTGTAGACTCCGTTTTTCATTTTCTTATTCCTTTCCTGATCATTGCCACGAAATCCCTTCGATCAAATGCCGAACAGATTTGATAAAAGTGCTGTACGAGTTTTTATTTTATCACGGTCTTTGCTGTTTTGCCAGTAAGAGCGGATTAATATCCATGGTTACCTTATTATTTTCTGTCTCGTTCATCAAAAGCAGGGGCACATAGTCGCCGATCTTCTTGCCCTCGATGCCTCCGGCAACGATCACGGCGCCGATGCCGCAGCATTGGGCATCGAATTCTGCCAGCATATCCTCGATGCCCTTGATGCTTCCGCCGGCCCGCATGATATCATCGATGATCAGCGCCTTGGTATGCGGCTTTAAGGCCCTCTTGGAAAGGCTCATCTGCTGGATCCTGGCAGAAGAGCCGGACATGTAATTGACGGATACGATGGAGCCCTCCGAGACACGGCTTTCTCTGCGCAGCACCGCCAAAGGCAGGTGGAGCAGCTCTGCCGTAAAAAGGGCAACGCCGATGCCCTTGGTCTCGACGGTGACCACCATATCGGCCCCGGAGCGGGCGAACTGCCGGGCAAAGATCCTGGCGGCGCCCTTCATATAGTCGGGATTGAACAGAATATCCGATGTATACAGAAGGCCGCTGCCCAGCATGCGATCGTCTTCCTCGAAGGCCTTTTTCAGCCCCAGCAGGATCTTTTCGGTCTCTTCCTGCGAAATGGCAGGCACATAGCGAACGCCGCCCTTTGTGCCGGCTGTGGTCTCAAGGGTTCCCAGGGAGCCGTCATCCATGGTCTCGCGGATCAGCTTGATGTCCTCGCTGATGCTGGATTTGGCGCAGCCGAACAGCTCCGCGAAATAACCGAGGGAAAAATCGCGGTTGGGATTTTCTGTCAGAATATGGGTGATGGCACAGACACGCTCGATCTTTTTCATCTTACGCTTCTCCGAGGATCATCTCGCCCACCTTGTAGATGTCGCCGGCACCCATGGTGATGACGATATCGCCCGCTTCGCAGTTGTCCTTTACGAAAGAAGCCATGGCACCGAAATCGGGAATGAACTGCACATCCTTTTCCGGATGGCGGGCCAGGATCTCGTTCATCAGCGACCGGGAAGAGATCTTATAGATATTCTTTTCTCTTGCCGCATAGATCTCGGCAAGAACCACCACGTCGGCATCCTCGAAGGCGTCGGCAAACTGGTCGAACAGAGCCATTGTTCTGGTATAGGTATGGGGCTGGAACAGACACCAGGTCTTTCTGTGGGGCATGTTCTTTGCGGCAGAAAGGGTCGCTCGGATCTCGGTGGGATGATGGGCATAATCATCGA
>JABUTE010000138.1 GCA_021443825.1 Bacillota bacterium | reverse complement strand
CGGGAAGGCTTTTTCTCCGCAGCGGACGCATTTTCGTAAAGCTCTGTCAGCCTTGCTCGCAACCTGTCGTATGTAATTTTCAGCGGGTCGTAGAGCACCAGCAAAGAGCAATAGGTGGGGATCAGCTCTTCGATGCCTTCCATGCCGGCAGCCTGAACAGCCGTCATCAGTCCGTGCACCTTATCGTTGACATTTCCCTCAATGACCTGCTCCAGCTGCACCGAAAGCGCCCGGTCGCCGGCAGGCACAATGTTGATCGTATTCATGGTCAAGACCTTATGTTACTTGGTAATAGCGATTGAAATATGTAAAACCGGCCTTTTATAAAAGTTAACCGTAATTATTATATTGTCAACCTATCGAAATTATGATCGTTTTCGATTCCCAGGTTCCTTCCGGGGATCCTTTGGCGCTGCCAATCGGAATAGCCTAATACTTTCCAACCGGAGGAAGAACGGAATCGGGCAGCGGGCAGGTATATTTTCCGCCGTTTTTTGCCTTGAGCTCTGCTTTAGCCTTTTCCATCAGCTGCGGATCGGCTGCGGTGCGAACGCAGGCCAGGGCCATGATCTCGGCAGCCTTCATCATGCCCTTCATGCCGATCTGCGAGCCGCAGAAGCTGGTATTCTGCCAGCTGTGGCCCACATTGCCCAGGCAACTGGTCGCCGTGTTGATCATGACGGTAGGCGTTGCGTAGGCCACATCGCCTACATCGGTGGAGCCGGATTTATAGACCGGATTCTTGACCCGCTCGTATGCGAAGATGCCGTCGTGCAGGGGCTTTTCCATGATGGCATCGACCTGATATGAGCCGAAGACCTCCGCCAGATTGTCGCGGATATTGGTCAGCGTCGAGGCATTGTAGCTTTGCAGCATGGCCTTCGCCAGAGCATAGTCCTCTTCGGACCACTCCGTGGGGCCGGCCTGCTTCATGCAATCGCTGATCTCTTCGGCCAGGGCGGGGCTTGCGATGTAATCGGAAAAGGCGAAGGTGATCTCATAGGTCATCTTCGTTTCGGTCATCTCGGCCGCGCCGTTTGCGATATGCACCACCCGGTCGAACAGCTCCTTCATCTGCGACACATGAGGCGCCCGCACCTCGTACTTTAACGATGCCTTATCCTGCACCACGTTGGGTGCCGTGCCGCCGCAATTGGTAAAGGCATAGTGAACTCTGGCCTCGTCGATCATGTGCTCTCTTAAAAACTGCACGCCGATGTTCATTAATTCGGCTGCGTCCAGCGCCGATCTGCCCAGATGGGGTGCGCCGCCCGCATGGGACGCGATGCCTTCAAAGGAGAAATTGGCGCCCATGATGGCAACGCTGCCCGTGTTGGCCACCTCGTTGTAGTTGGAGGGATGCCAGGTATAGCAGAAGTCCACGTCGTCGAAATAGCCTTCTCTCGCGATGAACTGCTTGGAGCCTGCGCCCTCCTCTGCCGGGCAGCCGAAGAAGATGACGGTTCCGTTCTGCTGATGGTTTATCAGGTAATCTCTGGCGGCAAGGGCAGCGCTGTAGCAGCCGGCACCCAGCAGGTTGTGGCCGCAGCCGTGACCGGGAGCCCCCTCTGCGACAGGCTTTCGCTCGCTCAGTCCTGCCTCCTGGCTGAGGGCATCCAGGGCGTCGTATTCGGCCAGCAGCCCGAAGACCGGCTTGCCTGTGCCGACTTTATATTTCGCGAGGAACGCGGTCGGAATGTTTGCCAGATTGTCTTCGATCACAAAGCCCTGGTTTGCCAGCGTCTGTTTAAAAAGCTCTGCCGACTTGAATTCCTGAAACGGAAGCTCCGCGTATTCCCAGACCTTACGGGCGATATCGACGGTCTCTGCTTCGTTTGCTTTGATATATGTTCTGATCTCTTCCAGCTGTGTCATAGTAAAAACTCCTTTTGCAAAAGCGATGGTTCTTTTTCCATTGTAGCATAAAAAAACCGCCTCAAGCACAAAACTTGAAGCGGATACGGTCTGCATATTTAGATCCAGGTCTCCCTGTCGCCCGCAAAAAACAGGGCAACGCCGCCGGGGCCGGAATGACAGCCCATGGCAAGACCTACATTGCCGATGCGGATCTGCGCCTTTGGCAGCACCTCGCGCACCAGTTCGGCAACCTTTTCGGCATCGTCGATGCAGTGGCAATGGCAGACATACAGGATCCGGTCAAAATCAGCACCGCCTGCCGCCCGCAGCAAGGCCTGGGCAGCCAGCTCCTTAAAGGCCTTTTTCTTGCCCTTCACCTTCATCAATACCGCCAGCTTTCCCTGAGGATCGATGCAGATCATGGGGCAGATGTTGAGAAGACCTCCCACCAGCGCCTCGGTGCGGGAAAGACGGCCTCCTTTGAACAGATATTCCAGGTCGGTGGGAACGAACAGATGGTTGACCTTCCTTCGGAAGATCAGACCCTGTTCATAAGCCTCCTCGATGGAGGCACCGTTTTTTCGTAAAACAGACATTTCTTCCGCCACGAGGCCAAAGCCGGCGCCGGCGCACATGGAATCCAACACCAGGATCTTGCGGTCGGGAAACTCTTCTTTCAGGATATTGGCCGCCGAGGTGGCCTGGCTGTAGGTGCTGGAGATGCCCGACGACATGGTGACGTGAAGAATGTCGAGGCCTTCGTTTAAATAACCGGTGAAAAAGTCGATATATTCGCCGACCGCCACCGAGGTGGTCTTGGTTTCGGCGCCCTTTGCCATGGTCTCGTAAAACTCGTCGTACGACATGGTCTGCCCCAGATCATCCTTATAGTTGACCCCGTTGAGGGTAAAGGTCATGGGAATGTATTTCAGATCGAACTCTTCGATCTCCTGAGGAAGAAGGTCGACGGTGGATTCTGCGCTGATGATATAATCGCTCATAAAAGATCCTTTCCTGATTCAAAAATAAAAGCGTTGGAGGGAAGCTCCGCCCCAACGCCCGGTCAATTATTCAGCGGAAATGATATAGGGATAAAGCTTCTGGCCGCCGTTGACCAGAACGACCTCGGCATCCTCCACCGTATCTTCGATGAGAGCGGCGATCTGCGCCGCATCGTTTTCCTTCACGCCGTGGCCGTAGTAGACGGTATAAAAGTCAGCCTCGCCTGCCTTTTCAAGCAGCGCCGCGACCGATTGCTCTAACGTATCCTCCGATGAGAGGATCTTTCCGCCCAGAATTCCGATGTACTGCTTCTTTTTGACGGTAACATCTTCCATCTCGGCATCCTTTGCCGCTCTGGAGAAGGATAAGGTCTTTACCGATGCGGCAGCCTGATTCATCATCTCTTCGTTTTCATCGGTGCCGCGCACCGGGTTAAAGCCCATGGCAGCAGAGATGCCCTCGATCATGGTGACAGACTTGATGACGCGCACATCGCTTTCGGGGCACAGCTGCGCCGCCTGCTCCGCCGCCATTACCGTATTCTTGTTATTGGGAAGCACGAATACGGTTTCAGCTTCGCATTCACGGATGCCGTCGATGATGTCGTTGATGCTGGGGTTCATGCTCTTTCCCCCGTCGATTACCGCCAATGCCCCGGCCTGCCGGAAAGCATCCATCATGCCGTCACCTTCGCAGACGGCGGCAATACCGTAGGGCTTATTGATCACCGGCTCGGCATTTCGGTCTTTCTTTTTAGGCAGCTTTTCGGCAACCGTAGAGAGAATGCCTTCCAGCACCTCGCCGCCCTTTTCGATGAGGGAGCGTTCTTCTTTTTCTTCTGCCCCCTTCTGAATGAAGCCGGTATGCTGCACCCGCATATTTTCGATCTTGATCTTGACGATCTGACCAAGAGCGGTGGCAGCGGCAAGCACGGTCATGGGCTCGTTGGTATGGATATGCAGCTTGATCAGCTCTTCATCGGAAACGAAGACCATGCTGTCGCCCATATCGCTGATCATACGGCGGAATTCCGCAATGCCTTCGTCGCTGGTATCGCTGTTTCGGTCGAGCAGCGCCTCGGTGCAAAAGCCGAAGGTGATCTCTTCTTCTGCCATTTCTTCGAAAGGCGCTTCGGCGCCTTCGTCTTCAGGCTTTGCAGCAGCAGCCTGGCTATCGGTCATGGCAGGAAGCTCTTCGCCGTCCAACGCCAGCTTCATGCCCTTGAGCATAAAGACAAAGCCCTGCCCGCCGGAATCGACCACCTTGGCCCGCTTTAACGCAGGCAGCATATCGGGGGTCTTTGCCAGCACATCTTCTGCTCTTGCCAGAACAACGCCCAGCAGATGGGAAATATCAGGGGCATCGATGTCTTCGCTGCAGCATTCCCGCATGACGGTGAGGATGGTTCCCTCCATGGGCTTTGCAACGGCCGACAGAGCGCCCTTATAGCCGGCGCGAAGTGCATCCAGCATCGCCTGGGGATCAGCCTTTTCCAGACCGTTGAGCGCCTTTGCCATGCCTCTGAAAAAGAGCGACAGAATGACGCCGGAATTACCCCGGGATTCGCGCATCATGCCGCTGGCAGCTGCCGCCGTATATTCGCCGATGCTGTCGCAAGAAGCGGCGTGAAGCGCTCCGTTTGCCGTACTGGACATATTGGTTCCCGTATCGCCGTCGGGCACGGGAAACACATTCAGGTTATTCAGGGTCTCTTCGCCGGCCTTCAGATAAGTGATGCCGCCCGCCAGAGCCTTTTCAAACTCTTTTCCGTTTACTGTCTTCGTATCGATCATTTTGAAGTCTTCCCTGCAGTATAGCCAAGTACCAGTCCGGCAGCAAGGGCTGCGGCGCCTGCCAGGAGCAGGTTCTCATTTCTTCTCTTTGCAATCCGCTTGGCAACGACGGAATAGCGGTACTGACCGTCTGCCTCACTGCTTTCCATCACATGGGGGATGCGGTTTTCTTTTTCGAAATACTCTCTGCATTCCGGACATTCCTCCAGATGCTGACGGATAAATTCCGATGTTTCTTCTGTCGTTTCCCCGTCGAAATACAGGGGAAGCAGATCACGTACAATTGCACAGTTATTCATCGATTAACTCCTCTCGAATCATCTTCTTCGCTCTATAGAAAATAACCTTGGCGGAACTTTCCGAAATTCCGACCTCCTTTGCGATCTCCGCATAGGAGAGCTCTCCGTACATGCGCAGCAGCAGAACGGTGCTGTACTTTTTCGGCATAGCGGCGATCACCCTGCGCAGCTCTTCGATCTCCACCTGACGGGTCAGACGGTAGCCCGGCTCATCGGAGGGGGGAGCGGCCAGATTGATCACATAAAAGTCAAAGGGAATGGTTTCTCCTTTGTTCTTGCGCAGATAGTTCAGGAATACATTTTTACCGATGGCGCACAGCCAGGTAAACATGGATGCATCACCGCGGTAACCGGAAATGCAGCGATATGCCTGAAAGAATGTTTCCTGTGTCAGCTCTTCGGCAACATGGGCATCGCTGCACAGGCGGAACATAAAGGAATAGATGCGTTTAAAATGGTCCTGATAGATCGTTTCGAATGCTTTTTCGTTTGCCCTCACAAATAGGCCTCCTTTCAGCTTCTGAATGGTTAGTAACAGAATTTACGAAAAGGTTACAAACTTTTTTCAGAAAAACAAAAAAACTCCAGATGATTCATCCGGAGTTTTCGATTCAAGGTTCTGTTAACGCTTGATATAAGCGTCTCTTTCGGGGCCGACCGATACGTAGGAGATCCTGCAGCCGATGGCCTTTTCTACGAAGAGCACATAGTCCTGTGCTTCCTTGGGCAGATCTTCCCACTTACGGATGCCGGAGATATCGCAGCCCCAGCCGGGCATCATCTCTTCGACGGGCAGAGCTCTTTCCAGATCGGCGGGGAAGGGGAATTCGTCGGTCTGCTTGCCGTCGAGCATGTAGTGGGTGCAGACGGGAATCTCTTTCATATAGCTGAGAACGTCCATCTTGGTGAGGGCGATCTCGGTGGCAGCCTGCGCGGCAACGCCGTAGCGGGTGGCGACGATATCAAGAGGACCGACTCTTCTGGGACGGCCTGTCTTGGCACCGAATTCCTCGCCGGCGGTACGCAGCTGCTCTGCCTTTTCATCGAACCATTCACAGGTGAAGGGGCCTTCACCGACACAGCTGGAGTAAGCCTTAACGACGCCGACGATGCGGTCCAGCTTTGCAAAAGGAGCGCCGGAGCCGATGGGGGCATAAGCGGCGATGGTATTGGAGGAGGTGGTATAGGGATGGATGCCGTAGTCCAGATCTCTTAAGGAGCCCAGCTGTGCTTCAAAGAGCACCTTCTTATCGGCTGCGATGGCATCGCGCAGATATACGGTGGTATCCTGGATATAGGGCTTGAAGATCTCGGCGTACTTTTTCAGCCATGCGGCCAGTTCTTCGAAGGGCTTGGGCTCTGCGTGATAGACGCCGGTGCGGGTCAGCTCCTTCCATTCCCACAGGTCTTTTGCGTGGGCAAGCAGGCGCTCTTCGTTAAAGAGCTCGCCGGCCAGGATGGTCTTCTTTGCATACTTGTCTGCATAGAAGGGAGCGATGCCCTGCTTGGTGGATCCGTACTTCTTATCGGCCAGTCTTGCTTCTTCCAGGCCGTCCTGCTCTCTGTGCCAGGGAAGCAGCAGAGAAGCTCTGGTGCTGATCATCAGGTTTTCGGGAGAAAGAGGAACGCCATTTTTGCGGACCTGCTCCATTTCGTCCCAAAGGTTTTCCAGGTCGACGGCAACACCGTTGCCTAGAATGTTCATGACACCCTTTCTGAAGATACCGGAAGGCAGCAGATGGAGTGCATTTTTTCCATATTCATTGATAACGGTATGACCTGCGTTTCCGCCGCCCTGATAACGGACGACGATATCGTAGGATTCGGTGAGAAGGTCGACCATGCGGCCCTTTCCTTCATCGCCCCAGTTAATACCGACAATTGCGCAATTTGACATTTTCATCACCTCAACATTGAGAAATTACTGTTACCAATCTATTTTACAGTGATTCCCATACCGATTTCAATATGTTTTTTAAATCAGGTCTGCATTTTGCGTGTTTACCCAGGTCTGCCGCAGCAGCTCTTCGTAAGCCGCCCTGTCGTTGATATTGACAAACCGCTCCGGACAGCCGGGCTCGATGACCTGGGCATCCAGCCGCTGCAGAAGATGCAGCAGCTTCAGATCCTGCTTTTGCAGCTGTTCTTCGGCGATGGGCAGCACCCGCTTATGATAGAAGCCGAGAATGGGGATCACTCTGCCCTGCGCCCGGTAGATAACGGCATCCTTTCGAAACATCTCCGGCTGCAGCATAGCGAACAGCGCTTCTTCCGTTAACAGGGGCATGTCGCAGGGGCACACGAAGACCCAGTCCTTCTCCGTATGCTCCAGGGCAGAAAGGATGGCCGACAGGGGTCCTCTTCCCTCCTGACGGTCGGCATATACGGGAAGACCGAATGCTTCATACTCCGGCAGGTTTGCCGAGATGGCGATCCGGTCAAAGGGGCGCAGTGCCTCGATCAGATGCTCGCAGAAGGTCTTGCCGCCGAGCTGCAGCAGCCCTTTGGGAAAGCCGTCCATGCGGCTGGAGGCTCCTCCGGCCGCGATCACAGCGTCCCAATTCTTCAGCAGCACTTCCTGCGGGGTGCGTTCGATCCGTTTGTTCATCGTTTCGAAAGACCGTGCCGTTATTTCTGCACGTCCGATAAGGCGGCGCACTGAGCGACAAGAGAATTCTCCGGCTTGACCGGGCTTTCTTCGTCGGTATCGACCAGCTTTAGGGCGCCGAAGGTGCAGCCGTTGACGCAGGCAGGCGTAAGGCCGGCACGGATGCGATCGATGCAGCCGTCGCACTTTCTCATCTTGCCGTCGGGGCCGAAGGTGGGGGCGCCGAAGGGACAGGCCATGGCACAGCTGTGGCAGCCGATGCAATAGGTGTTGTTGTACAGGGTGAGTCCTGTTTCCGGATCCTTATACAGGCAGCCCGAGGGGCAGGCCGTTACACAAGGGGCATTGGAGCAGTGCATGCAGGCCATGGAATAATAGCGGATGTCGCCCGTTTTGCGTTCCTCCTGGCGGAAGACGGTTCGGAACGGACGGATGCCGGTAGAAAGATCGATGTCGTTTTGATCCATGCAGGCGATGGCGCAGGCCCCGCAGGCGCAGCAGCGGGAAAGATCCAGTTCGAGTTTGATAGCCATTGATTATACCCTCCTGATATTGCAGAAGGCACTGCGATAGGCAGGAAATCCGGAATAGGGATCCAGGTTGGAGCTATCCAGAATGCTGTTGATATCCTGCTCGCGGTATCCGTGATAGATGAAGATCTCCCCTTCCAGAACGGTGGCCGAGGGGATGGCTTTGAAGACCAGGCAGCCGATGTTGGTGGTGACCTGTACATCGTCGCCCAGCTCGATGCCGTACTTTTGCGCGTCTTCCATGCTCATTTCCAGCGACGGCTCCTGCAGAAGGCTTCTCTCCCAGGGAACATCGTGAAGACGGCTGTGGATGCCGTTGGGAATACGGGTGCCGGCGCACAGGCGAAGGGGATATTTCGCCGGATCCGGATTATACGGTTCCTTATAGGTGGGCAGAGGATCCAATCCCCATTCGGGATGGTTCTCCAGGATGGTGGAGCTGAGCTCCAGCTTTCCGGTGGGCGTCTTAATGCCCTCCTTTATGGTATCTCCGATGACATAGGTAGGCACACCCTGCAGCTTGAAGGGAACCTCGGCTTCCTGTATCTGCTTTATGGTGAGAGGAAGATCGCGCATGATATATTGCACACAGGCCTCGTATCCGGCGCAAAGAAGGGGATCGTCCAGCTTCATTTCCGTTGCAAGAAGGGAGATGATATCCACATCGGACTTGGCCTCGCCCAAAGGTGCGATGGCCGGTCTGGTATACCATACCAGCTGGCCGGGATAGCACTTGAACTCGCCCCGCTCAAAGCTGGAGCAGGCAGGCAGCACGATGTCGGCATATTTGACGGTATCGGTCATAAACAGATCGGTGGCGACGAAAAAGTCCAGCTTGCGGAAGGCCTCCAGCATCTTTTCGTCCTGCGGAAACATGCGGTAATTCATGCCGAAAGCGACCAGCGCCTTTACCGAATGCTCGTCTGCGCGCAGGATGTTATCGGCCAGATCGTTGGCCTGCATATCTTTCTGCAGGTAGTACCAAAGGGGGAAGCGATCCGCGCCGATGGCAGGCCGCCCCTCTTCGGGGAACTTTTCATCCATGAACTCTTCTTCGTAGGAAGAAAAGCCCTTATAGGATTCCATAAAGGTATAGGTCTGGGGGATCTGTCCACCCTTGCGGTCGAAATTGCCGGTGATCAGGGTAAGAGCCATGATGGCCCGGTAGTTCTGCATGCCGTTGCGGTGATGACAGATGGGAGCCGAGCTTTCGGCGATGCACATGGAGCTGCTTTCGTGGATCAATTCGGCGGCTTTTCGGATCTGCTCTGCAGGAACACCGGTGAGCCGTTCCCCTTCTTGCGGGGTAAACCGGCTGACATATTCCTTATATGCTTCGAAGCCGTAAACATGTTCGTCGATAAAGGGTCTGTCGATCCACCCATTTTGGATCAGCACGTTGGCGATGGCATGGGCAAGCGCTCCGTCGGTGCCCAGATGGGGACGCAGATGCAGATCGGCAAGGCGCATGGTGGTAGGCGTCAGACGGGGGTCGACGACGATCACCTTCATGCCACGCTCTTTTGCCTTTTCCATGCTGTTGGCCAGAGGATAGCGAGAGAAATAGCCGTTCTGCCCCCAGGCAAGAAACAGATCGGTATTGGGAAGATTCTGCAGCATCGCCTGTCCTGTATTCACCTTGTTGGCCATAAGACCGGCGGTAAAGCAGCTGCTGGATTCGGTGCCGTAGTTCTGGGTACCGAAGCTGTGGGCAAGGCGGCGCAGCATAAAGCGGTAATACTTGCTGTAGCCGGAGAAAAAGGCCACATGATCGGCACTGTATTCGCTCCGGATAGAAAGCAGCTTATCACTGACAGTCTTGAGGGCTTCCTCCCACGAGATGGGCTCAAACCTGCCCTCGCCCCGCTCGCCGACCCGCTTTAAAGGGGTCTTGATCCGGTCTTCGCGGTAGATATACTGGCGGTTTCCGGAGCCCTTGGTGCACAGCTTTCCCTTGTTGAAGGGATGCTCCTTCATGCCTTCCACCTTGACGATGACGCCGTCTTTCACATAGCAGTCGACGCCGCAATGCATGCCGGGTGTGCAGATATCGCAGACGCTGTGGCGGATCTCGATGCCCGACTGAGCCCCCGGGATCTTGCCCTTGCTGTAATCGATATTATTCATGATAGCTTCCTTCCATCTTTTCAATAAACGACGGCCGCAGGCCCTCCTTGATCAGAATGCCCTTCTGAATGGGCGAGATCTGTGCCGTCTTCTTATCCAGAATGCGGTACAGATAATTCTTGACTGCGCCGCTGATGCGGTAATTATCCAGAATATTGACACCGCAAAGACCGTTCTCATCCAGAACTGCCTCTACGTAAAGCCCGCTGTGAATATCGCCGGAGGTGATCACCCGGCCTTTGATGCGGTTATCGCCGAAGCCGATAAAGTCCATATCCATAAAATGGGTGATATTGTGCAGAAAGTTTCCGTCGAAGGCAGCTTCCGTTCCGGTCATGGAATAGCCGGCAGTGCTGCCCTGATGAGCGGCGTTGGCCCAAAGACCGATGATCATGGAGTTGCTGCTCTGCAGCTCGTGGCCCTCGCAGCAGTCACCGGCTGCATAGATGCCCTCGCAGGAGGTCTTCATGTTGTCATCTACCACGATGCCCCGGTTGACCCTGATCTCTTGCGGATCGATAAAGGCCAGATTGGTGCGGGTGCCGATGCAAAGCACGATCAGATCGGCAAACAGCCGGGACCCGTCGGCCATGATACAGTCGTAGCCATTCTCTTTTTTAGAGGCGCTTTTCAGCGCATTGCCCAAAGCCAGCTTTACGCCCTTTGCCTCGATGCGGCGGGCGATCTCTTCGGCTACGCTGTCGTAAGCAGCCAACGGAAACATCTTGGGCGCCATATCGGCCAGTGTAACAGCGATGCCTTTATTGTTGAGCAGCTCTACCACCTTGATTCCCACCATGGAGGCTCCGACCACCAGGGCGGAATGATAGCGGCCGCTGTCGACCGCTTCTTTTAAAGCGATGGCATCGTCTACGGTGCGCATGCAGAAGGCATCGGCAGGATCCAGCCCCTCAAAGGAGGGGGCAAAGGCTCTGGCACCGGAGGCCACCAGGATCTGATCAAAGGAATGGGTCTCGCCGTTTTCCAAAACGACGGTCTTTTCTTTTGCCAGCAGCTTCGCCACTTTTGTTTCTGTAAAGATCTTCAGATCAAGCTCCTTTTGGATCTGCTCCATGGAACCGAAAGGAAAGAGAGCCTCAAAGGGGATCCTTCCTGCTGCGTAATAAGTCGTCAGCATCGGATTATAGGGGGCATAGCCATGCTCGCTGAACACGGTGATTCTGCCCTCGGGATCCTTCTCCCGAATGGCCTTGGCTGCGTAATAGCCGGCGCAGCCAAAACCGATAATTGCATAGTTGGTCATCGTTTACGCTCCAAAACTGATAGGATGTGAAAAAAAGCAGGCAAAATCGTCCGATTTCCACCTGATCTTAAGAATATTCTATTTTTGCAACGATTTCAATACGGAACACCG
>JABUTE010000311.1 GCA_021443825.1 Bacillota bacterium | reverse complement strand
TCGGTGAACTGCTCATAACAATCCTTTCGCACCTGAAAGCAGCAGGGCGAAATGCCGGGGCCCACCCGACCGATCAGCTGAGCAGGATCGGTACCGTAGGCCTTCTGCATCGCCGCGACAAGGCTGGCCGCAATGCCGCCCAGGGTGCCCTTCCATCCGGCGTGGGCAAGGCCGATGGCCTGATGCTGCGGATCGAAAAGATAGATGGGAAGGCAGTCTCCGCAGGTGACCGTCAAAGCGATGCCCGGCACATCGGTGATGCAGCCGTCGGTATCGGGAAGCTCCAGAAGCCCTTTTCCCAGATGCTCTTCAGTCAGCTGCACGATGTGGGTGCCGTGCACAAGATGCGGCCAGGCAATGGTGCCGCCAAAGGTCTTGGCCTGCTCTGCCAGCGCGGTTCGCCTTGCCTTTGCGGTGGTATTTCGGGTAGTAAAAAAGCCTGCGGCAGCAGCTGTGTCCAGGATCGTGATCTCATTGTATTGCATAGCGGGTACCCCGATCTGTTCTCAAGAGAAAAAAGTAAAAGAAGGCGCTCCTTCGACGGGCCCGGCCCGATCAAAAGAGCGCTGCGTTTTCATTTTTGATAATGCCCATGCCGAAGCGTTCCAGCCCGGGCATCAGGCGGGCGAAAAAGTCTTCCGGTTCTGCGTCATCCGCCAGCTCTGCTTCCATTTTCAGGCTGAGGGAATCCTTATCCAGCAGAAGGCTTTTCCATTTGACAGCAGGGCCCTCCCGGAAAGGGTCGTTTGCGGCATACGCCAGCACATCGCAGACATCATCGGATGCGAAATCCAGCTGCGAGGCAAAGCGAAGCAGCAAGGGAAGGCTGCTGCCGCAGACCTCCAGGCTTTTTCCCCGGGAGCGGTAATGAAGCGCCGGAGCTTCGCTGCCGGTGCGATCGTCGTCGATCCGGCTTTTTACGGCCTGCAGATCGCCCGCCTTCAGCAGCAAAGAGGCCTCTTCGCCATCCCATTTCAGCGACGACAGCACATAGCCGCCGGTGCCGGCCGGCGTTTTTCCCATTTTTTTTGCGATCTCAAATGCAACGGTTCTCATAATAGCATCCTATTGGATCGGTTCCGTGTTGAGGAATTCCTCTCCGATGAGCGCTGTCATGGCAGCCAGCGCGTCCTGCGCACGTTTCACATGACCGGTGCGTACCAGCATCTCGTTGTTTTCAAAGCCCTCGGTAAGGGGAATGACGCCGTAGTTGTATTTGCCGCTGCTCAGCTTTTCCCGATCCACCCAAAGGGGAATGAACGAGGTGCGGTCGATAACGAAGGTGCGGTCGGTCATATTGAAGGTCAGGTCGATGCAGGCGATCAGCTCCTGTTCGGTCCTGGTGGCCGCTGCAGCTCCGTAGGTGCCGGTCAAAGTCTCACTTCTCTGGTTGGAAACGAAATTGCCCATGCAATAGAAGACGGGAACCGTTTTGGGGTTGCCCTGGGCATCCTTTCCTTCGACCAGCTCGATGTCCTGGGGCACGTGGGCATGGGATCCGAAGACGATGTCAGCGCCGTTGTTTGCCAGATAATCGGCCATGTAGTGCTGGAAGGGATTTCCCGCCTTCTGGTATTCCTCACCCCAGTGCATATAGACCACCATGACCTCGGCACCGTCAGCCCGGCATTCCTCGATGCGGGTGCGGATCACCTCCAGATCCTTATCCAGGACCTCATAGCTGTCCTGGGTAAAGCTGTTGATGACCTCTTCTGCCTCGGAAGAAAGAACGGCCGCATTGATGGTGCGCTTTCCGCCGTTGCGGGGCGTCTCATAGGTATAGGCCACGATGCCCACCTTGACCCCCTTCACATCCTCGATCAGATAGCGTTTTTCGCCGGCATGCTGGCAGCCTGCCACATCCATGCCGTTTTCCCGCAGATGATCGATGCTGCGCTCCAGAACGGAAAGGCCCTGGTCCATGATGTGATTGTTGGCAAGCAGACCGACGTCGACCCCCATATCCCGGATGTTGGCAGCCAGAACGTCGGGGGCATTAAAGGAAGGGTAGCCCTTATAAGGGCCGGAGCCCTTAAAGGTGGTCTCTACGTTGGCGATGGTCAGATCAGCCGCCGCCACATAAGGGGCGACATATTGAAAATGGCCCGAAAAATCGTAGGTGTCGGTAGCAGAGTCGTAGGCTCCCTCCACCTGTGCCTGATGGGCCATGATATCGCCGATGCAGCGGATGCTGACCGTTTCATAGACCGGTTCGGGAGGAAGCGCCGGCTCCGGCTCCTTTTCCGGGGCTTTTCCCTCTTCTGCGGCAGAAACCGCCGTATCCAGCTTGGGATTCAGCCCCTGGGAGGAGGCGTATTGATCCAGATTTCCTTCTTTGGCAAAGGTCATCCAGCCGGGAAAGAAGATGAACGACAGTACGAAGATGATCAAGGCGATCAGGATGATGGCCTTGATCCAGTTGAGCACCTTGGCGACCGTCGTTTTTCTCTTCATGCGGACTTTGGCAATGGCCTTGCGCCTTGCCAGAGTCTCTTCATCCAGTTGTTCTTTTTCGTTCATAGATCTTAGTACAGTGCGTTGATCGCTTCTACGGCCTTTACATTGTCGCCGAACATCTCTACCAGGCAGCCTTCGATGCCTTCCTTAACGGTATACTGGGAATGGGGGCAGCCTGCGCAGTGGCCCTGCAGCTCGACAAGTACGACCTTGTCTTCGGTGTAGTCGACAAACTGAACATCGCCGCCGTCTCTTTGCAGGAAGGGTCTGATCTGTTCCAGTGCTTCAATGATCTTTTCTCTCATTTTTTTATTTCTCCTTAAAAATTAAAATTGATGAAACGTATGGAAAAAGGTTCTATTTTCCCCATTTGGGGTTGACCACATAGACCTGGGCATGACCGCCGGCGCGGATCATGTTAACGGGGATCGCCTTGATGGGATCGCCGTTGGAATCCAGGCTGAGGGTGCCGGAAGCGCCCTCCAGGCCGTATACATTGTAAAGGCTTTTGGAGATGGCCAGGGTGTCGGAGGATGTACCGGCCAGCTCCATAGCCTGCAGGGCCAGCAGATAGGCATCAAAGCCAAGAGCCGTCTGATAGCTGGGCTCTGCGCCTTCGCCGTGGGCCTGTGCGTAAGCCTCGCGCAAAAGCTGTGCCGCCTCGGTCTGGGAAGATGTCTCCAGAGAAAGATCTGCCACATAGCAGATGCCGTTGAGGAAGGTCTCCCCGTTTTCGGCATAAGAGGGATCGACCGTATCCAGGGTCTGCCAGCTGCTGCTGCCAAGCCACGTAAAGCTGTAATCCTCTTCGGCAGCCTGGCGAATGACCCCAATGGCTTCCTCCGGGGCACAGGGGAAATAGATCACTCCGCTGTCGGTGGTAGAAGCCTGAAAGATGTACTCGGAAAAATCCTCCGTATCGGGGGGATATTCCACCAGATTGACTGAAAAGTCGCTTCCGGTATAGGATTTCATCTTTGCGGTGAAGGCCTTGATCAGGGCATCGTTATAGTCGTCGCCCTCTTTTTTCAGGACGGAAACGCTTTTTGCCCCCAGCCGCTCGTAGGCATAGACGGCGGCCGCATAGCCGGAATAGGAATCGATGGTGCAGACCCGCACATAATAGGAGCTGGTCTCGGTGATAATGGGGTTGGCACAGGTGACGGCGATGGCCGGAAGCTTATTCTCTTTGAACACATCGCTGGCGGCAAGGCTCAGGGTGCTTTTGCAGCTTCCCAAAACGATGCTCACGCCCGCCTCAGCCAGTTCCTGTGCGACCTGGGGAGCCAGCGTAACATCGGACTGGTTGTCGGCCTCGACCAGCTCGACCTCCATGCCCAGCACCTGCGGATACAGGCTGTGGGCCAGCCGAATGCCCTCGATCTCATCGGCCGCGGCCTCGGCATCGGCCCCGGTGAAGGGCTCGAACACACCGATGCGAACCACCGAAGCAGCAGCTTCCTGCGCCTCGAAAAAGGTCTTATAAAAATTGTCGTAGCTTTCGCAGCCGCACAGCAGCACCAGAGCCAGGGCCGTCAGCAGCGCGAACGCCTGCTTGTATCTCAACATAAATCTCCGTTTGCGCCGCAGCTACCAGCGCTTGATCTTTTTGGTGGTTGTCTTTTCGAATTCGCTCTCGCGCAAAACGATGCTGCGGACCCGCTTATAGGCAGGCATGGCATCGTTGGCCTTTTCCACTTCGTTTCGGATCAGCTGCTCCAAAGAAATGCCTTCTTCTGCGGCCTTCTTCTGCGCTTCGTCATAGTCGGGGAAGATCTCGGCCGTCACCACCAGGTCGGTGCCGTCGTCGGAAGGCCGGCCGGATACCACCGTCTCAAGGATGTAGGGGCTTCTTCCCAGATAGAATTCCACCTCTTCGGGAAAGATATTCTTTCCGTTTTTGGTGACGATGACGTTCTTTTTTCTGCCGGTGATATAGACGTAGCCTGCGGCATCCATGTAGCCGTAGTCGCCGGTCTTGAGCCAGCCGTCGTCGCTGAGCACCTTGGCAGTCTCTTCCGGATCCATATAATAGCCCAGCATTACCGACTGGCTGCGGCAGACGATCTCGCCCACACCCGATTCGTCGGGCTGGTCGATGTAGACCTCGGTGCCGGGCAGGGGAAGTCCGGCTGCAGCCGGCTTGTTGGCATAGGTGGGATTAAGAGCGATGATGGGGGCGCATTCGGTCATGCCGTAGCCCTGCACCATGGTAAAGCCCATGGCATTAAAGTCGCTGATGACGCCGGGATCGATGGGCGCCGCACCTGCGATCAGCAGGCTCAGCTTTCCGCCGAAGCCCTCATGCACCTCCTTGAACAGCTTTTTTGTTTTTCCGGCCAGCTTCTTATCGAGGGTGCCGAAGCGGGTGATCGCCTTGATCATCTTCAGGGCAGCACGCATCTTTTCTGCCTTGCCGCTTTTTTCCGCCTTTTTCCAGATCTTCTTGTGCATGCTCTCAAAGATCAGAGGAACCGCGATAAGGTAAGAGACCTCAGCCTCCTGCATATTCTTGACGATGTGCTTTAAGCCCTCGCAGAAAGCCAGGGTGCCGCCCTGATAGAGGGAGCCCAGCACATCGGCAGAAAATTCGTAGGTATGATGCATGGGCAGCAGGGAAAGGCCAACTCTGCCGGAGGAGATCTTTTTCAGATCGACGTAAAGAGCCGTCTGCTGCACATTGACGCAGAGGTTTCGGTGCGACATCATAACGCCCTTGGCAAGGCCTGTGGTGCCGGAGGTGAACAGCAGGATGCGCATTTCGTCCGGGTCGATGGGAAGAGTCTCGTAAGTATCGTTGCCTCCGCTGCGCAGGTTCTCTCCCTCGGTGATCAGGTCTTTGATATACAGGGCATCGATGCCCTCAGGGGGAACATCCATGCTGATCAGGGTGATGGCCTTGGTGTCGACGCCCTCCTCTGCCAGGATGGCCAGCGCCTCCCGCAGGCGGGCTGCGATCTTGGCCGAATAGGTGATGCTGTTTACACCGGCGCGGCGGATCAGAGCAGCGATCTCGTGGGCAGGCAGCTCTTTATCCAAAGGCACGATCACGCCCAGACCGCAGGAGACCGCCAGATGGGCTGCGATCCATTCCCAGCGGTTCTCGCCGATGACGGCCATACGGCAGTCCATAAAGCCACGCTCCTTCAAAGCGGTGCCCAGGTCAAATACGATTTCTTTAAATTCTTTAAACGAGATGGGAATGTAGGCGCCGCCCGTTCTGGTCTTATACAGATAGGCCGGCTGATCGCCGTATTCCGATGCAGAAAATTCCAGCATCTCTCTGAGATTTGTAAGTTTTTGCATACCGTTCTTCTCTTCTTGTTGTTTACTTTAAAAACCGCAAAATCAAAAAGCCCATAGAACTGAGCTTGCTTGATTATAGCAGACTTCACAAGGGTATGCAATATTTGCCGCTGCTTATAATAACATAGTAAGTCTTTACTTTTTCCTCTAATTATTATATGATAATTTGAATTATCATTTACTTTTTGACAGAAAGAAACGGATCTATGTCCTTATTCAAACCGCATAAAGGAATTTTTATAAACAGCTTTAAAAACACTGCAGGCTCGCAGGTCATGCCCATCACCCTTCCCTCGGTGGTGCGCATTCCCATGACCCAGGGCGGGCAGGCCGGCTGCCGGCCGGTGGTCCGCAGCGGCGACCGGGTCTGTGTCGGCCAGCTGATCGGCGACAGCAAAAGCGCCATGGCAGCGCCGGTGCACAGCAGCGTGTCAGGCACCGTCATCTCCATCGAGCGAGGCCCCTCCCAGCAGGAGCAAAACGATATCCATGTGGTGATCGAGACCGACGGAAGACAGACCGTCGCAGACACTGTGCAGCCCCCGGTGATCAACAGCCGCGCCGATTTTCTGCAGGCAGTCCGAAGCTGCGGGCTGGTAGGCCTGGGCGGCGCCGGGTTTCCCACCGAGCGCAAGTATGCCGCATCAAAAAAGACTCCGCTGCACACCCTGATCGTCAACGGGGCCGAATGCGAGCCCTTTGTAACATCCGATCACACCAACATGACGGTCTATGTTCGCGATATCATCGCCGGCAGCGCCGCCATCATGAAATGGCTTGCCATCGAAAAATGCATCATCGCCATCGGCGCAGATAAAAAAGAAACGGCCGAGCTTTACCGCTCCGTGACCGCAGAGCTTAGCGGCATCTCGGTAGCCCTTCTGCCAAGGCAGTTTCCCGCAGGGGAAGAGACCATGGTGATCCGCGAGGCGGCCCATGTCAGGATCCTTCCCGGAAATCTGCCGGCCGATCAGGGCTTTCTGGTCTCTAACAGCACCACGGTGCTGAAGCTGCAGCACTACCTGATGACCGGCATGCCGCTGGTCAGCCGCACCGTCACCGTCGACGGAGACGCCGTCAAAATGCCAATGAACGTAGAGGTTCCCGTCGGAACCTCCATCGCCGATGTGCTGGCGTTCTGCGCCGGCGAAAAGAAGCCTCTTCGCAAGCTCATTGCCGGAGGCCCCATGACCGGAACCGCCCTGCCCTCCGCAGAGCTTTCCGTCATCAAAACAAACAACGCACTGCTCTTCTTTTCCGAAAACCGCAGCGATCTGAACAAAGAGACCGCCTGCATCAACTGCGGAAGATGCATGGAAAACTGCCCTGCGGGGCTGGTGCCCACCATGCTGTATAAGCAATGGCTGCAAAAGGATCTGAAGAGCCTGGAAAAGAATCATATCCTCGCCTGCATCGGCTGCGGCTGCTGCAGCTACGGATGCCCGGCCCGCAAGCCCCTTTCGGATGCCCTTACCATGGCAAAGGAAACGGTTGCCGCCGGCAAACCAATGGAGAACGACCGCTGATTATGACCAACCGAAAAAGCCTGACGGTTTCCCCGTCTCCTCACATCTTTGCAAGGACCGATACAGCCACGCTGATGCGCAGCGTGGTGCTCGCCCTCATGCCTGCCCAGCTTTGGGCCATCTATATCTTCGGGCTGCGCGCCCTTCTGGTGACGGCCGTTTCTGTCACCTCCTGCGTCAGCCTGGAATGGATCTACCGACGGATGGTCGGAAGAAGCGCCACCATCGGCGACTGGAGCGCTGCCGTTACCGGCATGATCCTGGCAATGGGGCTTCCCGCCAATATTCCCTACCGCTATGTGATCCTGGCAGCCTTTTGCGCCATCATCATCGCCAAGCAGCTCTTCGGAGGACTGGGGCAGAACTTCGTCAACCCGGCATTGCTGGGCCGAACGGTCCTCTTCTTCGGTGCCTCCGAATATATGAACCGGTTTCCCCTCACCCTGAAGATGAGCGATGTGCTCATTACGGCAGGCGGCGGCAAAGCCGTCTTTTCGGCCGTCGATACGGTGACCGGTCCCACCCCGCTGGCGCTGTTCAGCAATGCGCGCATGGTTCCGTCCAACCTGGAGATGTTCCTGGGCCGCATTTCCGGCTCCATGGGTGAGATCTGCACCCTGGCCCTGCTGCTGGGCGGCATCTATCTGTGCGTGCGCAAGGTCATCTCGCCCATCATTCCGGCCGCCTATATCCTGTCGGCGATGGCAACGGCCCTGCTGCGCGGCTTCGATCCGGTGTTTCATGTATGCGCCGGCGGCCTGGTGCTGGCAGCCTTCTTTATGGCTACCGACCCGGCTACCAGCCCCATCACCCGGTCGGGCAAGCTGATCTACGGCATTCTGCTGGGCGTTCTGACCATATCGCTGCGGCTGTTTACCATCTTTCCGGACGGCGTTACGCCGGCTCTGCTGCTGATGAACATCCTCACCCCCTTCCTTGAGCGGGTCACCGTCAATTGGCGGCAGCGCTCCTGGTTCAACGGAAAGGAGGAATGCTGATCATGAACGGTGTTAAAAATGCCGCTTCCTCCATCATCGTCACCTGCACCCTTTGCCTGGTCGCCTGCATGGTGGTCACCCTGTGCTTTCAGGTAACGGAAGAACGGATCACGCAAAACGAACAGGCAAAAGCCAATGAACTGCGCCTGGAGCTGCTGCCCGATGCAGACAGCTTTACAAAAGTGGACGACTGCGACCTGGTGCAGGGCGTCACCGAGATCTACAAAGCAGATAACAAGACCGGCTGGATCATTACCGCGCAGGCAAGAGGCTATCAGGGCTGGGTCACCGTCATGACAGGCATCGATCAAAGCGGCAAGATCACCAGCGTAAAAGTCACCGATGTGAGCGCCGAAACGGCGGGCATCGGCACAAAGCTGACAAAGCAGGACTATCTGGATCAGTACAGGGGGGCATCCTCCGTCAGCTCTTATAAGGGCAAGCTGAATTCCACCTACATCGAAGCCGTCAGCGGCGCCTCCTATACCTCCGAAGCCGTTTTCAACTGCGTCAGCCTCTCCTTCATGCAGGTGCAGGAGCTGATCGACAGCGAAAAGGAAGCAAAACTCTATGAACAGAAAAAGTAAACGCGAGATATTTCTTAACGGATTGCTGTACGAAAACCCGCTGCTGATCTCGGCGCTGGGCATCTGCTCAGCCCTTTCCATGACCTCCAAGACAGCGGATGCCTTCTGGGCGGGGCTTACGGTGCTCTTTACCCTGGTCTGCACCAACGTGTTCCTGTCGGCCTTAAAGCGAGTGATCCCGGCGCAGGTGCGCATTCCCTGCAGCATGCTGATCATCGCCACCTTCGTCACCGTCGGGCAGCTGCTGAGCAAGGCATACCTGCCTTCGATGGACCAGTCGCTGAGCGATTACCTTCCCCTGATCACCGCCAACTGCATCATCCTGGGCCGGGGCGAGATCTTCGCCTGCCGCAACAGCATCGTCAATTCCGCGGTGGATGGCTTCGGCTGCGGCTGCGGCTATCTGGCAGCCCTGCTGGCAACAGCCATGCTGCGCGAGATCCTGGGCTCCGGCACCCTGCTGGGACTTCGGGTGCTGTCGACCAACCTGGATCCCGTACCCCTGTTTATCATGGTGCCCGGCGGTCTGTTCGTCATCGGCATCCTGATGGCCCTTCTCAAAAAGCTGCTCAGCCTGAGCAAGCCTGTCTCGCAGAATGCCATCTGCAGCAGCTGCCCCGCGTCGCCTCATTGCCCCCGGGTCGGAAAAGGAGGCTGCACAAGATGAACCTGTCTATGATCCTGATCTCTGCCATATTGGTAAATAATGCCGTGCTGATCAAAAGCGAAAGCGTCTGTCCCCTGATCGGGGCCTCCGGCTCTGACCGGTCGGCGGCTGCCATGTCGCTGACGGTGCTGTTTACCACCCTGACGGCCCAGGCGATCATCTGGCCCATCCATTATTATGTGATCGAGCCCTTCCAGCTCCATTATCTGGAAACCATTTCCACGGTGCTGGTGGTCGCGGGACTGGTGCAGGCAGAAGAGCTTCTGTTCTCAAGCAGATGGCCTGCGCTGCGCAGCGAGCTGGGCATCTATCTGCCCCTCACCGCAGCCAACGGAGCGATCCTTTCCGTCCTGTCGGAGAATCTGACCGATGGCAACAGCTTTGCAGATTCCATGGCCTACGCGCTGGGAACCGGCCTCGCCTTCTGCCTGGCCATGTTTCTTTTCCGCTGCATCCGCATGAAGCTTTTGTACAGCGATATTCCGGAAAGCTTCCGCGGCCCGGCATCCTCCATGATCGCAGCCGCCATCCTGGCGCTGGTGTTCATGGGCTTCAGCGGTCTGATCGAGGGTCTGTTCGGTATGGGCATGTAAAAGGAGTTTTCGATGGAACCGTTTTTCTACGCACTTCTGCTGGCGCTGGCTCTGGGGCTTGCGGTCAGCATCCTCTCCATCCTCGTTCCCCTGTTTTCGGGAACGAATAAAGAAGAACCTGCAGCCGCTCCGAAGGAGGATCCCGCAGCCTATACGGCGGTGGTCGCCTGCTCCGGCATCCGGGCAGTCAACCCCGATGTGCTGGATTACCAGGGACCCTCCGGCTGCGCCGCAAAGATCCGCTTCTTCAGCGGACCGTATGCCTGCAGCTTTTCGTGCCTGGGCGGAGGCGACTGCGCGGCTGCCTGCCCGCAGCATGCCATCTCCATCCGCGAGGGGCTGGCCGTGATCGACCGAAGCCTTTGCAACGGCTGCGGCTGGTGCACCACCGTCTGCCCAAGGGGCCTGATCAGCGTCACCGACCGGGATCGCGTTCTTTATACCGGTTGCAATGCCTCCATGAAAGACAAGCTGCCAGGAAGCGTCTGCAAGGCCGGCTGCACCGCCTGCGGTGAATGTGCCTCCGTCTGCCCCGAAAATGCCATTACCTTTGAAAAAAATCTTCCCGTGATCGACCGAAGCCTTTGCACCTACTGCGGCAGGTGCGCCCAGGTCTGCCCGACCGACGTGCTCCGAACGCTTTAAGAACTGCCCTCTACTGACACCATACAAGGAGAGATTTCCATGCCCGAACCGAAAATCCTGCTTGGCATCACAGCAGTCTACCTGATCGCAGTCATCCTGTTTCCTGTGATACGGGGACGTCAGCCCCTTCTGCCATGGCTCATATGCACCGCCTTTCAGTTGGGTGCCCTGTATCATTTCAATGAATGCATCCGCCTGATCGTCGGTTATCTGCGGGTGCATCCTGTGATCTTCGGGGTGAAGCTGCAGACCACAAAAGCAGATCTTCTGCTCTATACGGCGATCTTCTGCATCGTGATCAATCTGCTGCTCATCTTCGCCTTGAACCGCATCGCGCTGGGCCTTCAGATCCTGCGGGATACGCGTAAGCGGGTAAAGCGTCTGCGCCAGAAGAACCTGCAGGAACACGAAGCCGCACAGACCGCCGAAAACCAAAAGCTCTACGACCAACAGATAAAAGAAGCAGCCCTGCGCATGAAAGAAGACATGAAGCGCCGCGGCTTTGACCATATTCAGACCAACAGCAACGAAAGGGGACAAAATGAACAGTCTAACATTTGACAGATACACCGGAAACGTGCCGGTGATCGATGCAAATACCGGCATCATTCTTTCACCGTCCTTTACGCCCTTGTTCCGAAGAGACAGCTTTCAGCTGGCAGGCCTTCTGACCTCGGTCAGCGGTCCTGCAGGCTATTTCTTTACCCCTTCGGAGATCATCGCCATCAACACCGCCTGCGCCCTGATCCGGCCCGATAAGCCCCATACCCAGGGCGAGCTGATCTACACGGGAAGAGAGCCCTTCGCCACTCTCGGCGAGATCTCGGCATGCTCTCCCGACGGGATGCCGCTGGGGGCGCTGGATTCCATCACCGTCGACGGAGCATCCGGAATGCCGGTCTCTTTCTCTACCGGTGCGGGACGCGGCGTCAGCCCCGGTTATGCTTCTGCAGGAATGAGTCCTCTGGGTATGCTGCCGATCAACGCCATGCCGCAGCCCTGGATGCAGCAGAGCTGGAGCGCTTACAGCCAGCCGGCCATGCAGCAGCCTGCCGTTTCGCCCTGGAGCCCGCAGCCCTACCGCCAGCCGGCCGTGCAGCCGCTGCAGCAGGTCTCCTGGCAGCCCCGGGCAGCGCAAAGCTCGGTGCAGCCCTCCCCGGCGCCGCAGCAGACAGAGCAGCAAGAAGCCCCGGCAAAGGCAGCCACTGCCCCGGAGCCTGCAGACAGCGGCAATG
>JABUTE010000128.1 GCA_021443825.1 Bacillota bacterium | reverse complement strand
CAGGGGCAGGAAACGACGAGAAAGATCAGAGCGCGGTAAGCCCAGGTCTTCCATCCGCCCCAGATCAGCGAGGGGATCACGGCAAGAAGCAGTGCGCTGATGCAGACCGCCGGGGTATACCAGCGGGCAAAGCGGGTGATGAACTTTTCGGACTTGGCTCTGCTGGAGGCGGCGTCTTCCACCAGCTCCAGGATCCTGGCGGCTGTGGATTCGATGGCAGGGCGAAGCACCTCTGCCCGCAGAACGCCGTCCAGATCGATGGTTCCGGAATAGATCTCCATGCCTTCGAAGATCTCCTGGGGCAGGGATTCGCCGGTAAGGGCCGAGCTATCGAGCCGGCAGCGGCCCTCCAGCACCTTCCCATCGACGGGAACCCGTTCACCGGGCTTGATGACGATGATCTGACCTGCCGTCAGCTCTTCCGGATCGACTTTGACCAGCTCGCCGTTCACTTCGATGTTGGCAAAGTCGGGACGGATGTCCATCAGGTCGGAGATGGCCTTGCGGGATTTGCCGACGGCTTTGTCCTGCAGCCATTCTCCCAGACGGTACAGCGCGAGAACGGCGATACCCTCCACATATTCGCCCAGCAGGATGGCTCCTACGGAGGCGACGCTCATGAGAAAGTTTTCATCGAAAATGTCGCCGCGCCTGATATTTCGCAGCGATTTCTGAAAGATCGGAAGACCGATCACCAGATAGACCGCCAGACAGACGGCCGCAAAAAGGATCTCTTTGGGATCATTCATAGGAGAGAATCTCCTTCACTATCTTACGACTTCCCATTCGGGCTCCAGCTTTTTTGCCAGAGCGCAGATCTCGTCCATGATCTCTTCGAAGCGGTCGTCGTCGGCAATGACGGTCAGCTTAGCGGTCGCGAAGCTGACGACAGCATCTTCTACGCCCTTGATCTTCTGGATCTCTCTTTCCAGCTTGGCTGCGCAGTTGGGGCAATCGATTCCGTTGACTTTAAAGTTCTTTTTCATTTGTGATTCCTCCGTTGTGATTCACGTTTTTGCTACAGGGTTGAGACCGTTTCCGATCTTCGGTTTAATGTGTTTAACTCATGGTTAGAAACCTTTAACTACCAATATCATAAACAAGGGAAGTGACCGGTGTCAACAGAAATTTTGCAGGAAGCTGTACCGCCTTTTATAAGGGGCTTGCGGTTGACTTTTTCCGGTAAATTTACTATGATAATTAAACATGCCTGCTCTGCAGGAATACTCTATCGTGAAAACAGGAGATCATATGGGATTTTTTGAAATCTTGGCAATCGGCGTTGCCCTTTCCATGGATGCCTTTGCCGTATCGGTATGCAAGGGTCTTTCCATGCGCAAGATCGATTATCGCTATTCCTTCATCATCGCCCTCTATTTCGGCGGTTTTCAGGCGCTGATGCCTGCGCTGGGATGGATCGGCGGTTCCTATTTCAAGCAGATCATCGAAAGCTACGATCACTGGATCGCTTTTCTTCTGCTGGCTTACATCGGCGGCAAGATGCTGTGGGATGCCACCCATCCGGATGAAGACGAGGTGACCGAAAAAGCAGACCGTCTGCCTGTCGATCATAAAGAGCTGCTGGTCATGGCCGTTGCCACCAGCATCGATGCTCTGGCCGTGGGCATCGCCCTGGCCATTGAAGATGTGAATATCCTTTCTGCCGCCACCATCATCGGCATTACCACCTTCTGCCTCTCCTTTGTGGGAGTCGCTGTCGGCAACCGGTTCGGCAGCAAATACGAAAACAAGGCGACGGCGTTGGGCGGCCTGGTGCTCATCGGCATCGGCATCAAGATCCTCAGCGAGCATCTGGGCTTTCTCGCATAGCAGCCGTTTCGGTGCCGGCCTGAAAAACATGACCGCAGACTTCATATCACAGACCTTCCCTGGGAGGGTCTGCTTTTTTTTACGCCTGCCGCCTGCGGGGAAGCTTTCGGTAAGGCCTGCCGGAATTCTTTGCGAAATGCGATCCATCATATTTCATTTACGAAAAAAGCGGAGTATAATCGCTCTGTTACATATTGCAATATCAATCGAAACGGAGAAAAAGAATGGATGGATCAATGAATCGGGAGGGGCTGACCAGAAAACCTCTGCTGCCCATGTTTATGTTCATGGCGATCTTCATGATGGGCTGCAATTTTGCTCATCCCGTTACCCCGACCTATATCATCGAGCGCGGACTGGATCAGTCCATGCAGGGCATCGCCTATGCGGCCACCATGTTCACCATGTTTCTGGTCGCTCCCTTCTGGGGCCAGCTGTGCAATTACATTCCGACCCGCAGGATCGTTACCATCAGCGGCATCGGCTACTGCATCGGCCAGTTTTTCTTTCTCATTGCCGCATCCAACGGCATGATGGTCTTCGCGCGGCTGTTTTCCGGCTGCTTTTCCAGCGCCTGCTTTGTTGCGATCACCAATTATATCATCAACACCACCCCCGATCTGAAGGAGCGGGGCAAGCAGCTGACTCTCTATGCCACCATTCAGACGGTGGTCAGTGCCATCGGCTTTTTTATCGCCGGCATGCTTGGCGTCATCTCCACCGAGACACCGCTGATCATTCAATGCATCATGCTGCCTCTTTCCGCCTTTGGAATGGCTCTTTGCATGAGCGATGATATGCCCTTTAAAAAGGCTCCGGACAAGAAGCTGACCGCGGCAGATGTCAACCCGCTGGCAGCCTTTGTGCAGGCCAAAAGCTTTCTCACCCCCGTACTGGTGCTGATCATCGGCATTTATGCCTTCGGCTACCTGGGGCAGAGCATCATCGAGCAGATCTTCAACCTGTTTGTCAAGAGCCACTTCGATCTGCCTTCCAGCTACAACGGTTCCATTAAGGCCATCATTGCCGCCGCAGGATTTTTGGTCAATACCTTTATTACCATGAAGCTGATCAAAAAGCACGAGCTGCGCAAGCTGATCCTTCCCGTGCAGATCCTTATGGCGCTGCCGGCGCTGGCCATGCTGGTGCTGAAGGATTTCTATCCTTTGGTCGGCTGCTATATCTTTATCAATATGACCATCACCATCCGCACCCCGATCCTGCAGAACCTGTGCGCAGCCAATGCCAAGCCGGGCACCAGCAATCTGGTCATGGGCTTTTATCAATCCATCGGCTATCTGGGTGCCTGCATCGGCGGTCTTCTGGCAGGCTTTTCCCTTAAGATCAACGAGCTGCTGCCCTTCGGCATCGCAGCCGTAACGCTGGTGGTAACGGCGCTGATCGCTCTGGCGCTCAACGCAAAAAAGACCGAATAGCCGCCGCCTTTCTTCATCCGTTTGACCCTGTCCTTTGAGGGGGCAGGGTCTTTTCTTTAAGCAATACAGAAGCCCTCCGGGGAGGAACCGTATATGAAGCTGCTCGCACCCGATTACTATCTGCAGTTTCGATGCATCGCCGGCCGCTGCCGCCACAGCTGCTGCAAAGGCTGGGAGATCGACATCGATGAAACGAGTCTGAAACGCTTTCAGTCGCTGCAGCTGCCCCATATCAGCCTGGAAAACGAGCCTCATTTTATTCTGAAGGAGGGCGATCGCTGCCCCTACCTGCAAGAGGACGGCCTTTGCGCCATGATCCTGGAATACGGCGAAGAGATGCTGTGCAATATCTGCCGCGACCATCCCCGCTACCGCAATTTCTGGACCGGCTTTGCCGAGGTGGGGCTGGGCCTTTCCTGCGAGGCGGCTGCAAGGCTGCTGCTGCGCCAAGAAAAGCCCCTGTCGCTGGTGGTGCTGGGCGAGTGCGACGAAGAGGGCGTGCTGCTGCAAAAGGAAGGAGACGACCCCCTCTGCGGCACCCCGGCAGATCCCGTTCTTCTCACCGACGAAGAAGACGAGCAGTGGCTTCTTTCCGTCCGCAGCCAGCTGCTGAAAGAGGCTGCTTCCGTCGAAGACCCTGTCAAAGCGCGTCTGAAGGAATATCTGATCTTTCGCCACTTGGCCGACGCCCTCTACGACGGCCTGCTCGAGGAGCGGATCGCCTTTATCGAGGCGGCTTACGGAGAGCTTTGCAGCCGGCTGGACCGATGCCCCTCAGAAGATGAGGCGGCCCGTCTGGAAGCGGTGCGCAGCTGGTCGGAATATCTGGAATACAACGAGGAGCGCAGGCAGGCTCTTCTGCAGTCCGCGGCGGAAGGCTATACGAAAAGAACAGAATAATATATAACAAATTATAATTACATGTTTAAAATTCTGCTGAATTGCGGTATGATATAACTATCTTATTTCTCGTACTATAAGGAGGAAAATATGGAATATCAGCACATTATTGATGCGGTAATGAACGAAAAGGAAACTCTGGAAGACATCGCTCTGAAGATGTACCAGAATCCCGAAACTGCTTACAATGAAGTTAAGGCATGCGCATGGCTGGTAGAAGCTCTCGAAAAGTATGGCTTCAGAGTCGAAAAGGGTCTGTACGGAATGCCCACTGCCATCCGCGCAGAATGGGGCTCCGGTCATCCCATCATCGGTCTGCTGGCAGAATACGATGCTCTGCCCGGCCTCTCCCAGACCCAGAGCACCTTTAAGGAAGCTGCCGAAATGCTGGGACCCAACGAAGTTGCTCCCGGACAGGGCTGCGGACACAACCTGCTGGGCTGCACCACTCTGGCTGCTGCCATCGGTATGAAGGCTGATCTGGAAAAGACCGGCGCTTCCGGCACCGTCGTATTCTATGGCTGCCCCGCAGAAGAAGTTCTCACCGGTAAGGCCTTCATGGCAAGAGAAGGCGCCTTCAAGGAACTGGACATCGCAATGGCATGGCACGGCAACAGCAAGAACACCCTGAGCCTGGGCATGGGCGGCGGTCTCAACTCTGCCATCTTCCACTTCAAGGGCAAGACTGCTCACGCTTCTGCTGCATGGCACGGCCGCTCCGCTCTGGATGCTGTCGAACTGATGAACAACGGCGCAAACTACCTGAGAGAGCATATGCAGCCCAACGAAAGAATCCACTATGTCTACAAGGAAGCAGGTGTTGCACCCAACATCGTTCCCGATAAGGCTTCTGTATGGTACTACGTAAGAGCACTGCACAGATGGGAGATCGACGAGCTGTACGGCAGACTGGTCAACATCGCAAAGGGCGCTGCTCTCATGACCGACACCGAGCTGGAGATCGAATTCCAGGGCGGCTGCTACAACACCATGTCCAACAAGGCACTGGCTGACATCTTCGCCGAGACCTATCCCATGGTTCCCGCTGCAGAATATACCGCAGAAGAGCTGGCTCACGCAGATGCCCTCAACCAGACGGCTCCCGCTTACAGCGTAAAGAAGCCTGAAGAACCCATCCACACCGGCTTCATTTACAATCCCGATCAGTACAGCATCTCCCCGGGTTCCTCCGACGTCGGTGATGTACAGCACATCGTTCCCTGCATGATGATCGGAACCGCTTCCATGAACTACCTGGGTGTAAACCACACCTGGCAGGTAACCAACTGCTCCGGAAACAGCATCGGCTTCAAGGGCATGCTCCGCGGCGGTATCTGGATGGCTCTCACCGCAGGCAAGATCTACAGAGACAATTCTCTCGTAGACAAGTGCTGGGAGTGCTTCAAGAAGGATCTGGACGGCGAAACCTACAACTGCCCGATCCCCAAGGAAGTTCCTGTTCCCCAGCCCGTTTGCAAGTAAGCTTTACTGCTGACGCCCGGACCCTCCCCATCTCGGGGAGGGTCTTTTTATGGCGCGGCCGGCTGCTTCTCATCGGCTCTGCCTTGCACAGATACAGGAATTCATGCCGAAAATTGTGAATCTTTCATAAAAACCGACGGCAATTTTTGAGCGCCGCTTATAGATGCGGTTGCTTAATCGGCTGTTTGGGAGTATCATAATACTGGTTAAATATCGTTATGCATCTGCACAGCGATGCGATACAGGAGGATCAATTATGGAAAAAGTCAACGGACTGAACAAGTGGATCAACGAGTGGTACGAGCAGAATGAAGCCGCCCTCGATGAAATGATGCACGACATCTGGGCCCATCCCGAGGTGGGCCTTAAGAATTATCATGCAGCCAATGCAGCCTGGGAATTCGCAAAGACCCACGGCTTTCCCGATGCCATCAAGACAAAGGCAGGGCAGGGCGTAAAGCAGTGCGACACGGGCAATGCGGTGGTCGCCGAGTTCGGCAGCGGAAAGCCGGTCATCGGCATCATCGGCGAGCTGGATGCCCTTCCCGGGCTGGGCAATGCCGATGTGGATCATCAGTCTCCCATCGAAGGCCCCGGTCACGGCTGCGGCCATAATCTGATCGCCGGCGCCTGCATGGGCGCTGCCTGCGCCCTGCGCTATGCCATGGAAAAGGAAGGCATTCAGGGCACCATAAGAATGGTGGAATGCCCGGGCGAAGAGGTGGGAAGAGGCAAGGCTCTCATGGCACAGGACGGCGTTTTTAAGGACATGGATCTTGCCATCATGTGGCATCCCGGCGGGCAGGACTTCTCTACCGAGCCCCAGAACGGTCTGTGCGTCATGGCCGGAACCTTTGAGTTCCACGGCAAATCGGCTCATGCTGCCGGAAATCCCTGGGGCGGCCGCTCCGCCCTGGACGCGGTCCAGCTGATGAATATGGGCTCCGAATTCTTAAGAGAGCATGTTCCCACCGAATGCCGCTTCCACTACCAGATCACCCATGGCGGCATGGCTCCAAACATCGTTCCCGATTATGCCTCCGTCAAATATTTCTGCAGAGCCCGCTCCAACGAGGTGGTCAAGGACCTGTACGAACGGGTCGTAAAGAATGCAGAGGGCGCGGCCCATATGACCGACACCAGGCTGGATGCCAACCTGATCTTCATCATTCCCTATTTCTATATGAACAAGCCGCTGTGCGAGCATCTCAATCAGGTGGCCCAGCAGATCCCCGATATCGACTATACCGAAGAGGAATATACCTTCGCAAAGAATCTGATCGAGGATTACACCAAGCAGCCTGCTCCCGAAGATAAGACAAAGCTGATCGCCGGTGCCAAGAAGACCTACGACGGCTGGGACCACAGCCGCACCACCTGCACCGATACGGCCGATATCTCGTATTTCTGCCCCACCGCCCACATCCACGGCGGCGGGAACGTGATGCAAAGCCCCGGTCACCACTGGACCGTTACGGCCTGCTCCGGCAGCCAGATCGGCATGAAGGCGGCTGTCAGAGCCGGCAAGGTGCTGGCCCAGGGCGCCCTGGAGGCCTTCGGCGATCAGCAGCTCATCGACCGGTGCTGGGAATACTTCAAGTCGCTTGATATTCCTTCCTACGAAGAGGTCTACAGCATTCCCATCCACGATATTCAGGAAGCATAAGTCTTTCAGAAAGGCGGGCGGCTGCTTTGCGCATGCAGGCGCCGTCCCCTGTTCTTCGAAAAGGAGTCATTGAATGAAAAACCTTGAGATCGCAAAAAAGTATCATGATTATATGGTTTCCTGCCGCAGATACCTCCACGAGAATCCGGAGCTTTCCGGTCAGGAATACAATACCGTTAAATTCATCGACGAAGAGCTGACAAAGATGGGCGTTGAGCACATCGTCGTCGAAAACGGCGGCGTGCTGGGCTTTATCAAAGGCCCCAAGCCGGGCCGCACCGTGCTTCTTCGCGCCGACTGCGATGCCCTTCCCATCGATGAAAAGGACAATTTAAAGAACTGCCGCGTGGTATGGTCGAAAAATCCGGGCGTGATGCATGCCTGCGGCCACGACTCCCATACGGCCGGTCTTCTGGGCGCAGCAAAGGTGCTTTTGGAAAAGCAAAGCGAGATCGAGGGTACTGTTATCCTCTGCTTTGAGCGGGGCGAAGAGGGCGGCGGCAACGTTCGCTATATTTTCGCCTATATGGAAAAGCACGGCATTAAGCCCGACAGCTGCTTCGGCCTTCACGTCGGGTGCAATCAGCCTACCGGAAAGATCGCCGTCAACGATACGCGGGTCAATGCCGGCGCCATGTTCTTCCAGATCACTCTGGAGGGAAGAGGCGGCCACGGAAGCCGTCCTGACCGGTCCATCAATCCCATCAGCTGCTTCGTCGACATATACCAGAGAATGCAGGGGCTGCGTCTGAACTATGTAGATCCCTACCAGACCTGTTCCTATTCCATCGGTATGCTCAACTCCGGCCATGCGGCCAATATCATTCCCCAGACCCTGACCTTCGCCGGCACCATGCGCACCTACGATCCCGAAACCGCCGGCATGAAGTTCTATACCGAGTTTAAAGAGACGGTCGAGGCCATGGCAAAGCTGCACGGCTGCAAGGTCACCTACGATAAGTTTCCCGTGCCCGGTCTTGCTACCGTCAATGAGCCTGCCTATGCGGCCTTTGCCAGATCGGTGCTGGCAGAAGAATTCGGCACCGAAAATGTGGTGCAGCAGGAGCCTTCCATGGGCAGCGAGTCCTATTCCCAGTATCTGAAGCAGTGGCCCGGCGTATTTGCCGGTCTTGGGGTCGGCAATCCGGAAAAGGGCACCGGTGCCAGCGGTCACAACGAACGCTACGATATCGACGAAGACGGCATGGTCTACGGTGCTGCGGCTCACGCTACCTATGCCATCGAATACTTAAAGCTGAAAGAGGTTCCCGCCTACGGACCCAAGTACGATTATAAGCAGGTCCTGACCCAGATGGGTGAGGAACACCTGATCCCGGTGCTCTATGGCGAAAATTAAACTTCTTCTCTGTCTGAAAAGGCTGCTGCAGGGCGCTCTCATCGGTGCCGGCGGCATTCTTCCGGGGATTTCCGGCGGCGTGCTCTGTGTGCTGTTTGGCCTCTATTTTCCCATCATGGAGACCTTTACCCATCCCATCGAGGGGGTGAAGAAACACTGGCGCCTTCTTCTTCCGGTCGGGCTCGGCGGTCTTGCCGGCTTTGTCGGCGGGGGAAAGCTGATCGCACTGATCTTCGGTGCCAACGATACGGTGGCTACCTGGCTGTTTCTGGGCCTGATCGCAGGCACCTTGCCGGCCCTGTGGCGCGAAGCCGGAAAGCAGGGGCGTTCTGCAAAGAGCCTGCGGGCGATGACGGCTGCCTTTCTGCTGTTTGGCGCACTTCTTTTCTATGTGCGCTTCGGAACCCTGCAGCCCATGGCGCCCGACTTTGCGGATTTTCTGTTTTGCGGCGTCTTGTGGGGCCTTTCCATCATCATTCCCGGCATGATCAGCTCATCGATCCTGATGGCGGCCGATCTGTTCGAACCTTTGGCAGCAGGTATCTCCTGTTTGGATCCGGGGGTGGTGATCCCGTGGCTCATCGGCATGGGTGTGGTAGTGCTCTCGCTCTCCCGTCTGGTGATGCATCTGTTCGATGCCCATTATGCCCTGATCTATCACATGATATGCGGCATCATTCTGGCATCGACCCTTTCCATCGTGCCCTTTGCTTACGCGAGTGCTGCGGAGGCACTGATGTCGGCAGCCTGCTTTGGGGCCGGTTGCCTGATGGGATATCTGGGCGAAGGCCGTCAGAAATAGAAAATTATAGTATGTTTCTGCATAAAAAACTGTTATAATCAACGTATCAACCGCTAATGATTGTCTAAGGAGGTATCAATATGGCATTTTTTGATAAGGTAAAGGAAGCAGGTCTTAAGGCTGCAGACAAGGCAAAGGATCTCGGAGAACAGGCAAAGCTGAGCGTACAGAAGGAAAAGCTGCAGATCAAGATCAAGGATACCTGCACCGAGATCGGTAAGGCTCTGGTCGAAGAAAATGCTCCCATCCTGGAAGAGAAGTTCGCAGATCAGATGAAGGTGATCAACGATGCAAAGGCCGAGATCGCTGCTCTGGAAGAAGCCATCGCTGCCCTTAAGAACGGCGCTGCAGAGACGGTTGTCGAAGCTGCTCCCGAGGTTGCCGAAGAACCTGCTCCCGCAGAAGAAGCAACCGTCGAATAAACGTTATACGAATATTTATTGCATGATGCCGGTCCCTGAAAGACCGGCATTTTTGAAAGGAAAAAACATGAAAGTAACCCTGCTCAATACCTTTTTTGCTCCCGAAGGGGCTGATTTTGGCCGCCTGGAAAAGGTCTGCGATCTGACTATGTATTCCAATTCCCGAGGGCTTCCCGATGAAGAGGTCATCGCCCGCATCGGCGATGCCCAGATCGTTTGCACCCTGGAAATGAGCCGCAGCGTCATGGAAAAGGCGCCCAACCTGAAGGCCATCTGCACCAATTCCACCGGTTTCAACTACATCGATCTGCAGGCAGCCGATGAGCTGGGCATTACCGTTTGCAACAATCCCACCTACGGAACCTATGCCGTTGCTCAGCATGCCATGGCTCTGCTGCTGTCGCTGACCAACCGCATCGCCTGGCAGGATCAGATGGTGCGGGAAGGAAAGTGGAACGAATGCAGTGCTGCCGTAAAAAAGGCTCCCTCCTATGAGCTTTCCGGCCTCACCTGCGGCATTCTCGGCTTCGGACGCATCGGCCAGATCTTCGGCCAGATGGCAAAGGGCATGGGCATGAAGGTGATCGCCTACGATGCCTATCCCAACGAACGGGGAAGACAGATCGCGGAATATGTCTCTTTGGATGAGCTTTATGCCCGTTCGGATGTGATCTCGGTCCATTGCCCCATGACGGAGGAAACGGCTCATATCATCAACAAGGATTCCATCGCAAAGATGAAGGATGGCGCGATCCTGCTCAATGTTTCCCGCGGCGGGCTGCAGGTGGATGCGGATATCGCACAGGCACTTAAGAGCGGCAAGCTGGGCGGCTGCGGTCTGGATGTTTCGGATCCTGAGCCGGTCAGAGCAGACGATCCGCTGCTTTCTGCTTCCAACTGCCTGATCACACCCCACAATGCATGGTGCACGGCTGCTGCAAAGCAGCGGATGCTGGACGGTGTGATCGACAATATCATCGCCGTCATCGAGGGGCATCCCCAGTGCGTGGTCAATCATCCCGGTAAGTAATGGCAGTTGTCTGAGAAATCGGTATTCCCAGCCCGGGTGCGCTGCCTCGTGCAGAATCGAATTGTATAAAGAGGCGGTACGGAGTGCCGGAGCAAAGCCTTGAGCGAGCCGCATGAGCTCCACGGCGATCGGGCGCAGCGTTGTGGATAGTCGTTTGAGACTGTTTGAGAGAGCAGCCTTCTTCTGATCGCGAATGCGAGAGCTGGCTGCGAACGAGTTTCGAAAACGCCCGCAAAAGCAAGAACGGAGCCAATGGAGCTCACGGTGAAGCGAACGCGGCTTTGCGCAGGCAGCCGGACCGACAAGGGATGCTCGGGCGTGCTGGCCTTGTGCAGATTCGAATTGCATGAAGAGGCGGTGCGGAGTGCCGGAGCGAACACTGCTTTACGTAAGCCCTCAAACCGCTTATCAGATCATCAACTTTTGTGCAACGACAGCGTTCGTTGCACTACCCTGAAGGCATAATAAAACCGGGAACTTCATTTTGAAGTTCCCGGTTTTTTTATGCACTGCCTGCAGGCAGGCTTTTACTTTTTGAATTGAATGGGATTTCCGGTCAGTTCGGAAACACGGTCTCCGACGGTCATCTGACGGCCATTGATGTAGATGTCGGTGAAATTAGTCACATGGTAGACGAGAAACGGGGGCGAAGAGTTGCCCTTGCCAGAGATGCTGATGGTTCCCTGAACGGTGGCTTCCATGAATTGGAAGTCGCCGTAATCGGAAGTCATGGCCAGCGTGTGAGAAGCACCGGGGCCGAAGGGAACCAGGAAGTTTCCTCCGTAGAAGACCATATTGCCGCCGGTAAAGTTGACCGTATGGACCATGCCGCGGAAGGTTCCGTCGTTGATCTCCGTTGTACCGTCAGTAGAGAAAATGCAATAGCCCTGCTTGCTGGTGAAGGTTCCGCCGTTGATGATCAGATGGGCATCTGCCTCGCACAGCCTGAACAGGGATGCTCCCTCCATATCGCAGATGATCTGGCCGCCGCCCTTGCTGTCATCGATGGTCAGCTTGCCGGTGGTGATCTCAAACAGCTGGATATCGTTTGTCACCGCAGTGCGGCTTAAGGTGTAGCCGTTGAGATCCAGATAGAAATTGGCATTGTTTGCGATAAGCATACCGCCGTAGTTTCGGGTGTCCTTTTGAATGATATCGCTGCCCAGCCGGACCCTGCAGGTCAGGCCGATGGGGGTGCCGTGAATGGCATTGCGCAGCTCGTCGTAGGTATAGACCACCGTGTAGTTGTCGCCGACATTCAGATCGGCCCAATTGCTTTCTACCGTTTTGCCGGAGACCTTGTCGGTGATGAC
>JABUTE010000048.1 GCA_021443825.1 Bacillota bacterium | reverse complement strand
GTAGAGCAGGGGACTGAAAATCCCCGTGTCACTGGTTCGATTCCGGTTCTGGGCACCAAAAAAACCTGAAACTGTGTTTCAGGTTTTTTCTTTGCATTTATATAAACATAGTGCTATGATGGGTTTTAGAGTTTTGGAGGTCAATATGCTTGTATCAACCAAAGGCCGCTATGCGCTTCGCATTTTGCTGGAGCTGGGCCGCTACGATAACCAGACCCATGTGCCATTGCCCATGATCGCGGCAAAGCAGGGCATTTCGGAAAAATATCTGGAAAGCATCGTTTCTTTGCTGGTCAAGTCGGGCATGGTAAGCGGTGTGCGGGGAAAGGGCGGCGGCTACAGCCTTGCCCGTCCGTTGGAGGAATATTCGGTGGGAGAGGTGCTCCGCCTTACGGAAGGCTCTCTTGCGCCGGTATCCTGCTTAGAAGAAGAAGAAAATCTTTGCCCCCGGGCCGGCGACTGCGCCACCCTGCCCATCTGGGAGGGGCTGGATGCCATGATCAACGAGTATCTTGACAGCATCAAGCTGTCGCAGCTGGCAGCCATGCAGGGTGAGAACCCATGCCCCGGCGGCTGTATCCGGTGATCCTTAAAAACCTATTGACAATATAGGTTTTAATGATATGATAGGAATGCAATTAAACATAGCGATCAAGTATGTTTAAAGAAAGAGGTTATTTATTATGTATGTTTATGCAGATAATGCAGCGACGACCAGAATGAGCGATACCGCCGTTGCTGCCATGATCCCATATATGCAGGAATTCTTCGGAAATCCTTCCAGCCTTCACAGCGTCGGCCAGAAGGCGGCAGAAGCCATGATGAACGCCCGCCAGACCGTTGCCGGGTGCATCGGCGCTGAGGCAAGAGAGATCACCTTCACCGGGGGCGGCAGCGAGGCCGACAATCAGGCCATCATCACCGCAGCCCGCATCGGCCAGCGCAAGGGCAAAAAGCACATCATCTCTACTGCTTACGAGCACCACGCCGTTCTTCATACCCTTAAAAAGCTTGAAAAAGAAGGCTTTGAGATCGAGCTTCTGCCCGTCGGCACCCTGGGCAATATCACGGCGCAGCAGGTGGCAGACGCCATTCGGCCCGATACCTGCCTGGTGACCGTCATGTTTGCCAACAACGAGATCGGCTCCATCCTTCCCATCAAAGAGATCGGTGCCGTCTGCAAAGAAAAGGGTGTTCTCTTCCATACCGATGCGGTCCAGGCCGCAGGTCATCTGCACATCGACGTCAAGGATATGAACATCGACATGCTGTCGCTGGCCGCCCACAAGTTCCACGGCCCCAAGGGCGTCGGCGCCTTGTATGCGCGCAAGGGCATTCCCCTCGTCAATGTGATCGAGGGCGGTGCGCAGGAACGGGGCAAGAGAGGCGGCACCGAAAACGTCGCCGGCATCGTCAGCCTGGCTGCCGCATTAAAGGAATGCTGCGATCATATCGACGAAAATGCGGCAAAGGTCACTGCGCTGCGCGATAAGCTGATCGAGGGCATTCTGCAGATCCCCCACTGCGCCCTTAACGGAGACCCGGTCAACCGTCTTGCAGGCAATGTCAATGTCTGCTTTGAAGGCATCGAAGGCGAGAGCCTTCTGCTGATGCTGGATGCCAAGGGCATCTGCGCTTCTTCGGGAAGCGCCTGCACCAGCGGATCTCTTGATCCCAGCCACGTTCTGCTGGCCATCGGAAGACCCCACGAGGTCGCCCACGGCTCCCTGCGTCTTTCTCTTTGCGAGTGGAACACCGAAGAAGAGGTCGATTATATTCTGGCAGAGCTTCCCGGCATCGTCGCTTATCTGAGAAGCATCTCTCCCGTATGGAAAGATCTTGAGAGCGGCAAGAAGCAGTTTATTCTTTAATATACAGAGGTGAAACACTATGGCACTTTATACTGATATCGTAATGAAGCATTTTATGACTCCCAGCAATGTGGGCTCCATCGAGAACCCCTCCGGTGTCGGTGAGGTCGGCAACGCGAAGTGCGGCGACATCATGAAGATCTATCTGAAGATCGAAGACAACATCATTAAAGATGTTAAATTCGAGACCTTCGGCTGCGCCAGCGCCATCGCATCTTCCTCCATGGCCACCGAGCTGGTCATGGGAAAAACGGTAGAAGAAGCATTGGCTGTTACCAACGCACAGGTGGTCGCCGCTTTGGGCGGTCTTCCTGCTCATAAGCTCCACTGCTCGGTTCTTGCCGAAGAGGCGATCCGCTCCGCCATCAAGGATTACTACGATCAGAACGGCATCGCTTACGATCCGGCTCTCTTCCCCGCCTTCGACGAAGAGGAAGACGAAAACGAAGAAGGCGTCCGGATGGTATAACACCATCTCCTGTGAAGGTACCTGCCCTGTCATTTACGTGAATGACGGGGCTTTTTGTATGTGCATACAGGGGCGATCCATGGTATAATTTATCGTTATGAATCACCAACCCGATCATGAGAAAACGAAAAAAAGAATCTTGCTGCACAGCTGCTGCGGTCCGTGCTCTACGGCGGTCATCGAGCGCCTTGCTGAGGATTACGATATTACGGTCTTATTCTTCAATCCCAATATCACGGAGCCGGAAGAGTATGCTAAGAGGCTGGAAGAAGAAAAGCGGTTTCTGCTGCAGTTCGAACAGGATACCGGCGTTCATTGCGAGCTGATCGAAGGCCGCTATGACCCCCGGGAGTTTTTTGCTGCCGCAAAAGGCCTGGAGGCAGAGCCGGAAGGAGGCCTTCGCTGCGTGCAATGCTTTGCCCTTCGCATGGGCGAGGCGGCCCGGGTAGCGAAGGAGCAGTGCTTTGACTGCTTTGATTCCACCCTTTCGGTCAGCTCCCATAAGAACTACGAGCTGCTGAAGGCCGCCGGCGAGGCGGCTTCCGCTGCGGAGGGCGTTCCTTACCAGGCGGGCAATTATAAGAAGAAGAACGGCTATTTCCGTTCCATCGAGCTTTCCCGGCAATACGGTCTGTATCGCCAGAATTACTGCGGCTGTATCTTTTCGAAGCGTGATGCCAAATGATCTATCTCAGCGTGATCGTCGACAACAATACCAATGCCACCGATGAGCTGTATACCTATGGCTGCACCGATCCCTCCATCAAAAAAGGTGATCTGGTGCGGGTTCCCTTCGGACGGTACAATAAGCAATTGAACGGCTATGTGGCTGCCGTTCTGCAGGAGCCTCCGGCAGACATTCCCATCGAGAAGATCAAAACGGCCCTTCCTCCCGCAGAGGCCTTTTCTCTTACCGAAGAAGCGATGGATACGGCTCTTTGGATGCACCGAAGATATCTTTGCCGCTACATCGAAGCAGTCAAATGCTTTCTTCCCACGGCCTTGTCTCCCAGCGGCAGGGCGAAGGATCCCTTCAAAGACCTTCCGCTGACGCCGGATACGGCCAAGGAGCTGAACGAACCTCAGGCGGATGCCCTGCAGCAGATCGAGAGAGCTCTCGAAAAAAAGGCAGCAAAGACCTTTCTTCTTTTCGGCGTAACCGGCTCCGGAAAAACAGAGGTCTATCTGCAGGCCATGGAAAAAACCGCGGCGATGGGACGGCAGGGCATCATCCTGGTTCCCGAGATCTCCCTCACGCCTCAGACGGTCGCCCGGTTCATGAACCGTTTCGGCAAAGAGGCGGTGGCCGTGCTTCACAGCCGGCTGACAGCGGCCCAGCGTGCCGCCGAATATCAGCGGATCCGAAGCGGCGAGGCAAGACTGGTCATCGGCGCCCGTTCTGCTATTTTCGCGCCGTTTCAGGATATCGGCCTCATCGTTTTAGACGAGGAGCATGAGACCTCCTATAAGAGCGATAAGAGCCCGAAATACGATACGGTCGAGCTGGCGACCAGAAGGGCGCAGGCCAACGGAGCCGTGCTGGTGCTGGGAAGCGCCACCCCTTCGGTCAGCGATTACTACCGGGCAGAGCAGGGCCTGTTTGAGATCCTGACTCTGAAGAGCCGCTATAACGATACCCCGCTGCCCCATGTAAGGATCGTCGATATGACCGCCGAGCTGAAGGCGGGAAACCGTTCTCCTTTTTCAAGAGAACTGGCGGCCCGAATGCAAAGCTGTCTGGAGCAGAAAAAGCAGGTGATCCTGTTTCTCAACCGCAGAGGCTACAGCAGCTACGTGTCGTGCAGAGAGTGCGGCTTTGTGATCCAATGCCCGGAATGCGGCATTTCCATGACCTATCATAAAAGCAAAAAGGCCTGCGAGTGCCATTATTGCGGACGGCGCGCCCCCGTGCCTCAGATCTGCCCCCAGTGCGGCGGAAGGTCTCTGGGGCTTTACGGCATGGGCACCGAGCAGGTGCAGGAAAAGTGCGCAGAGCTCTTTCCGCAGGCGGTCATCGAGCGGGTCGATCTGGATACCGTCAGCAAAAAAGGCAGCCTGGAAAGCCTGCTGAAGCGGTTCGGCAGCGGCAAGACCGACATTCTCATCGGCACCCAGCTGGTCGCCAAGGGGCTGGATTTTGCCAATGTAGGCCTGGTGGGCATCATATCTGCCGATATCACCTTAAATATTCCCGATTTTCGCAGCGCCGAGCGAACCTTTCAGCTGCTGACCCAGGCCGCCGGCCGGGCCGGCAGAGGCGATGAGCAGGGCGAGGTCATCATCCAGACCTGCAGCCCGGAAAATAAAGCTGTTATGGCGGCCGCAGGGCAGGATTACCTGGGCTTTTACCGCCACGAGATCGCGCTTCGGGAGGCGGTCATGTATCCCCCCTTCAGCTATCTCTACCAGCTGATCGTATCCGATGAAGACGACGAAAAGGCTCAGCGCTCTGCCAATCGGTGCGCCCAATGGCTTCGCAAAAAGCTGGGCGAAGAAGCTGCTGTGCTGGGGCCGGTGTCGCCGGGCCTGGTGAAGCAGGGCGGGCTGTTTCGCTGGCAGATCCTGATCAAGGCGCCTGCACAAAAGCGCCATCCGGTCAGCGAGGTGGTGCTGGAGCTGAAAAGAATATATGCAAAGCAGCCGGGCGTTGCCCAGCTTTTGACCATCGATATCAATCCCTATTCATTCATGTGATTTCAATCTGGAGGAAATTATGGCACTCAGAACAATCCGCACCGAAGGTGACGAAGTACTCAAGACGGTCTGCAAGCAGGTCACCGTCGTCGACGATCATGTACGAGAGATCCTGGACGATATGACCGAGACCATGCGCGCAGCAGACGGCGTCGGACTGGCAGCTCCGCAGATCGGCATCCGCAGAAGGATCGTCGTTGTCGAGGTGGACGATCAGCTGTACGAGCTGATCAATCCGGTGATCACCGCCCGGGAGGGCGAGCAGTACGGCTCCGAGGGCTGTCTTTCCGTGCCCGGCTACGTGGGCGATGTGTCCCGTCCCATGACCGTGACCGTCAAGGCGCTGGACAGAAACGGAAACGAACAGGAATATACCGGAACCGGTCTTCTTGCAAGAGCCTTCTGCCACGAGCTGGACCATCTGGAAGGAATTCTCTATACCAGCAAGGCCGACAACCTGAGCCGTCTGGGCGAAGATGAGGAAGAATAGTCATGCTGAAGATCGTCTATATGGGAACCCCTGATTTTGCGGTTCCCGCCCTAAAGGCGCTGGCTGCTGCCGGAGAAACGCCTGTTCTTGCCGTTACCAAGCCCGACCGGCCGAAAGACCGGGGCAAAAAAATGCAAAGCTGCCCCGTAAAGCTGGCAGCGCAGCTGCTGGGCATTCCGGTGGAAACGCCGGAAAAGCTGAAGAACAACCGGGAATTTGAAGAAATGCTGCGGGCTCTTGCTCCCGATCTGATGGTGGTCGCCGCCTACGGAAAGATCCTGCCCAAGGCGGTTTTGGATATTCCAAGGCTTGGCTGCATCAATATCCACGCATCTCTGCTGCCCGAATACCGGGGCGCTGCTCCCATCCACAGAGCCGTGATCGATGGCAAGGAAGAGACCGGCGTCAGCCTGATGTATATGGCAGAGGCCCTGGATGCCGGGGATGTGATCGCCCAGGCAAAAACGCCGGTTGCAGAAAAGACCACTGAAATGCTCTTTGATGAGCTGGCGCAGCTGGGCGCGAAGCTGCTGATCGAGACCCTTCCGGCCCTTGCCGCAGGGACTGTCACCCGCACGCCGCAAAACGAGAGCCTGGTCACCTATGCCCCCATGGTCTTTAAAGAAGATGGCATCATCGACTTTTCCATGCCGGCACGAAAGATCTGCTGCATCATCCGCGGCTTCAACAGCTGGCCCACCGCCTCTACGGTATATTGCGGGCAGGTGATGAAGGTGCACATGGCAAAGGAAGCCGGAAAAGCCGCCGATCTGGGCCTTCCTGCTGCCGCCCCCGGCACCGTGCTGAAGGCCGACAAGACCGGTATCTATGTGGCCTGCGGAAACGCAGAGGTGGTCGCTCTGACCAATATTCAGCTGCCCGGCAAAAAAGCCATGGAGGTTTCCGCATGGCTTCTGGGCAATAAAATTGAAATCGGTACTGTTTTGGGTTAAAATAAAGTTTAGCAGTAAAAATCAGAGGAATTTGTGGATAAAGACAGAACAGCCGCTTTTGAGGCTTTAAAATTGATCGAGACCGAGAACACCTGGTCCAATCTGGCTTTGGGAAAGGTGCTGAAGGCCTCCGGTGCCGATCAGCCCTTTGTCAGAGAGCTGGTCTACGGCATTCTTCGAAACCGGCTGCTGATCGATCATACCATCGATGGTTATCTGAAAAAGCCCCATCTGAGAACAGCCGAACGGATCCTGCTGCGTATGGGCGTATACCAGCTCTGCTTCATGGATTCCGTTACGCCCTATGCCGCTGTCAACGAGACGGTGGAGCTTGCCCGTCAAAAGGCGAGGGGCAGCGAGGGCTTTATCAACGGCGTGCTGCGGGCCTTTCTTCGGGACGGCGCAAGGCTGCAGGTCCCCGAGATCTCGGAAGCGCTTGCCCCCAAGGAGCTGGCAAGAAGGCTGAGCCTGAAATACTCCGTATCCTTATGGATCGTTCGCCTGTGGCTTCGTTCTTACGGGCTGCAGCAGACCGAAGCCATGCTCAAGGCTTCGCTGTTTCCGGCGCCGCTGACCCTTCGCGCAAATTGCGCTAAGATCACCCGCGACGCTCTGATCGAAGAGCTGAAGAAGCAGGGCTTTGACGCCGTGAAGGGCGAATATGCCCCCTATGCGGTGGTCTGCAAGGGTTCCGGCGTGCTGTCGACCGAGCTGTTTCAAAAGGGCTTCTTTTCGGTGCAGGGGCAAGCTTCGCAGCGGACCGCCTTTCTGCTGGACCCCAAAGAAGGTCATACCGTTATTGATCTGTGCGCCGCTCCGGGTGGAAAATCCTGCGCCATGGCCGAACAGATGAACGACCGGGGCAGGGTCCTTTCCTTTGATCTTTATCCCCGCCGGGCAGAGCTGATCCGCGCGCAGGCAGAACGCCTGGGGCTTACCTGCATCACCGCAGCAGCAGCCGATTCGTCACAGCCCATCACCCGGCTGGAGGGCATTGCGGATCGCGTGCTTTGCGATGTGCCCTGCAGCGGCCTTGGCGTGATCCGCCAGAAACCGGAGATCAAGCTGGCGCAAAGACCGGCAGATCTGGAAGCACTGCCCTCGCTGCAGCTTCAGATCCTTCAAAACGGCAGCCGCTGCTTAAAGCCGGGCGGTCTGCTGATGTATTCGACCTGTACCGTCAATCCTGCCGAAAACCGGCAGGTCATCGACCGGTTTCTTTCCGAAAGCTGCAGCTTCGTCATCGAGCAGGAGCAGCAGTTCTTTCCGCAGGAAAACGGGCTCGACGGTTTTTATATCTGTCTGATGAGGAGGCAGAATTGCTGAGCGTAGGTTTTAAAACAGATAAGGGAATGTGCCGCTCGCACAACGAGGACGCGGTCTTCGTGCTACCCGACCAGCAGCTGTATATCGTTGCTGACGGCGTCGGCGGGCACAATGCCGGCGATGTGGCAAGCAGGCTTGCCGTAGAGAGCATCGCCGCCTATGTGAAAAAGAATCCCCTGTCACTGGCCGTTGATCCCGGCCAGCTGAAGGACTTTTTCATGAGCTGCATCTCCTTTGCCAACGAACGGGTCTTTGCGGGAGCTGCGACTCCCGGAGACAGTCAGGGAATGGCCACCACCTGTGTGCTGTGCTATATTCGGGGCGACCAGGCATACGTGGTCAATGTGGGCGACAGCAGGGCTTATCTGGTGCGGGACGGCCGGATCGGGCAGGTGACCGAAGACCACAGCTGCGTACAGGAGCTGGTCAACTCGGGGCTCATCTCCGAAGAAGAGGCCATGAATCGCCCCGACCGCAACATGATCACCAGGGCTCTGGGAGGAGCCTCTTCGGTGCAGCCGGATTTTTTCAGCTTTCAGCTGTATGCCGGTGATACCGTCGTTCTTTGCTCAGACGGCCTTTACGGCGAGCTCTCTTCCCAACGGATCGCAGAGCTTTGCACCCGATACAAGACCATGCACCGCCTGTCCCGTCAGCTGGTAGACGAGGCCAACGGAAACGGCGGAAAAGATAATATCTCTGTAGTCTGTATAAGAGTACAGTAGGGAGGAATTTATGGAGAGCAGAATACTTGCCGGAAGATATGAATTATTCGAGCGCGTCGGCGAAGGAGGAATGGCAGTCGTTTTTAAAGCGAAAGACCGTGTTCTCAACCGACTTGTGGCCATAAAGATCCTCAGACCGGAATATACAAAAGACAGCCTGTTCATCGAAAGCTTCCGCAGAGAGTCCCAGATCGTTGCCAATCTGGTCCATCCCAACATCGTCAACATCTACGATGTCGGAAAGCAGGGCAATATCTACTACATCGTCATGGAGCTGATCGACGGAAAGCCTCTGTCGGAGATCATCAAAGAAGAAGGGGTGCTGGATCCCCGCTGGGCCGTTGCCATGGCAAAGGAGATCGCATCCGGTCTTTCTCTTGCTCATAAGCATCAGCTGATCCACCGGGATATCAAGCCCCACAACGTGCTGGTCACCAAAGACGGCACGGCGAAGATCGCCGATTTCGGCATCGCAAAGACTGTTTCCTCCGATACCTTTGTCGGCGAACAGAAGGATGCCGTCATGGGCTCCGTTCATTATTTTTCGCCGGAACAGGCGCGGGGCGGCTATGTGGATGAGCGCTCCGATCTCTATTCTCTGGGCATCGTTCTCTACGAAATGCTCACAGGAAAGGTTCCCTTCGACGGAGAGACTGCCGTCGAGGTGGCGGTAAAGCATATGAACGAGCCTATGGTTCCCCCCAGCAGGCTTCGCTCCGATATTCCCCAGGATCTGGAGAACATCATTTTGAAGGCCACCGGCAAGCAGCCCGATAACCGGTTCCGCAATGCGGACGAAATGATCACGGCGCTGAACTTCGTCAAATTCTCCAGGCATTCCGAAAGCACCGGTGCTTCTGCCGAATCGGTCTCCGAACACGAGGCCGCAAAGGAAGCGGAAAAGCTGGCCCAGGAGGGCAGCCGCGAACAGGAGAAAAAGAACGTTTTATCCAGAAAGGCTCCTGTCGATCCTCAGGAAGAAGAGGGCGGCGCCGGCTGGGAAGAGGCCGGAAAAGACTCTGCAGGCACAGCGCAGCCGGTTCCCTTCTATAAAAGAAAAGCGGTCCAGATCCTGGCAGCCCTGCTTTTGGCTTTGCTGCTGGCGCTTCCCACAAGCAAGCTGGCCTATCTTTATGCTGCCAAAAACAGCGCGGCCAATGCCCAGAAGGAGCCGGAGGTCTTCGAGCTGGAAGATCTGAAGGGCACCCCCTACGAAGAAGCGAAGACCCTGATGGAAAAGAAGGGCCTTACCATCTCGGTGGAGATGGAGCTGGTCAGCTCGGAATTTGAGGCCGGCGTGATCATGAGCCAGAGCCCCTCCGCCGGAGAGACCGTCAAGCGCGGACAGAACATCCGCGTCAGCGTCAGCAAGGGGCAGACCCAGGACGTGGTTCCCGATTTTACGGGAAAGACTTTGGCCAGTGCCCGTCTGATGATCCAGAATTACGGCTACGAGCTGAGGGATGTCGTCTTTGAGACCAGCGAGACCGTGATGGAGGATTATGTCATTTCCCAGACCCCGGAAAAGGGCTCCCGTATGGAATCCTCCGCCAGAATCATCGATCTGGTGGTCAGCAAGGGCCCTGAAGAGCAGCAGGCCGAAGGCCTGACCTGCAATGTGGTCGGCATGACCTACGACGAAGCCGTCGCCGCCATTACGGAAAAAGGGCTGGTCATCCGCAACGTGACCCGCACCAATAATGTCAGCGTCCCGGCTGATTGCGTCATCAGCCAGTCGCCCTCCGGAACGGAAGAAGTCAAAGAAGGTGATCCCATCGATCTGGTCATCAGCAATGGCATGGATAAGCCCTCGGAGGTCGATCCTGCCGATCCCACGGCACCCACGGAGCCCGATCCGGACGAGGTCATGGTCATCAAGACCGTATCCATTCCTGTGGATTTCTCTCTGGCGGCTAACGACAGCTTCCTGCTGACGGTTAACGTATCCGACGATGTGGACGGGATCCGCACCCCCATCGTTAAGCAGCCCACCGAAAAGATCGAAGGCACCCGCATCATCACCATTGCCGGCAGCGGACCCAACGGCAGAGTCGTGATCCGCTTCGACAACGACATCGTATACGATCTTTCGGTAAACTTCGATACAGGTGAATATCAATAATGGAAGGAACCATTTTAAAAGGCATCGGCGGCTTTTATTACGTCTTAGCAGCAGGAGCCGTCTATGAATGCAGAGGCCGGGGCATCTTTCGCAAGGAGGGCATCACCCCTCTTGCCGGAGACCGTGTCCTGTTTACGCCTCCTGCCGAAGAGGGCAGCGGCTTTGTCGATCAGATCCTTCCCCGCAAAAATTTCTTTGAGAGACCCCCGGCAGCAAATGTGGAGACGCTGGTGCTGGTCATGGCCGGAAAAGATCCAATGCCCAGCTTCGGTCTTGTGGACCGGTTTGCCGTGGCTGCCGAAAAGGCCGGCGCAGATCTTATCATCTGCATCAACAAGACCGATCTGGCAGAGCCGGCGCTGCTTGCCCGTTTTCATCAGATCTACGACGGCATCTACCCCCTGTTTTTCCTTTGCGGAGCCACCGGCGAAGGTGTCGATGAGCTGAAGCAGGCCCTGCAGGGCACTCAGGCCGCATTGGCAGGACCCTCCGGAACGGGAAAGTCCACCCTGACCAATCTGCTTTTGGGAGGGCAGATCACCGAGACCGGCGAGATCAGCAGGCGGTCGCTACGCGGTAAAAATACCACCCGCCATACAGAGCTGTTTCAGGCAGACGGTTTTCGGCTGTTCGATACCCCCGGCTTTTCCGCTTTTGATGCCGAAATGATGGAAGAAGAGCAGCTGATGCATTGCTTTCCGGAATTTCTGCCCTACCTGGGAAAGTGCCGTTTTACCGATTGCTTTCATCTGGCAGAGCCGGATTGCGCTGTCACGAAGGCCCTTGCTGAGGGCAGGATCGCAAAAAGCCGCTACCGCTCCTATACGGAAATGCTGCAGCAGATCCGGGATAATAAAAAGTATTAACAGAAAAGAGGACCCCTATGTCGAAACTTGCACCTTCCATTCTTTCCGCGGATTTTTCCTGCCTTGCCCAGCAGATCGGCCTCATCGAAGAGGGCGGCGCCGAATACGTTCATATGGACGTGATGGACGGTGCCTTCGTTCCCAACATTACCTTCGGCGGTCCTGTTGTAAAGAGCATCGTCGCAAAGACCTCGGTGCCCTTTGATATCCATCTGATGATCGAAAAGCCCGAGCTGCGTATTCCCGATTTTGTTACACCCCAGACCGAGTTCATCGTAGTCCATCAGGAGGCCTGCACCCATCTGCACCGGGTGATCCAGCAGATCAAAGATCTGGGCGTCAAGGCCGGTGTCGCTCTGAATCCGGCTACGCCGGTTTGTATGCTGGAGCATGTGCTGGGCGATCTGGACCTGGTGCTTGTCATGTCGGTCAATCCCGGGTTCGGCGGGCAGAAGTTTATTCCTGCTGCCATGGATAAGATCCGCCTGCTGGACCGCCTCAGAAAAGAACACGGCTATCGCTATGTGATCGAGATCGACGGCGGCGTCAATCTGAGCAATGCGGCTGCCATCCGGGATGCCGGCTGCGATATTCTGGTGGCAGGCTCTGCGGTATTCGGCGCAGAGGATGTTCCTGCAAGAGTGCGGGAATTTCGCACCATCCTTTCCGGCGAGCAGGCGTAGTGCCGCTCTGCGGGCAAAGCGCTGCCGATCAGAGACGCCAAAGCAATCAAGCATACAAAAAATGAAACAC